>JANMIM010000224.1:0-8939 GCA_031375795.1 Bacteroidota bacterium | reverse complement strand
CCTGATCTTGCCGCCCGTGAGAAGGGCGGCCTTGGGGGTGTCGTAGGCGATGCCGGTCTGCACGAATGCAATCACCAGTTCCAGCATGGCATCGCCGGTCGTGCCGGGCTTCACGGTGCCCAGGCCCTGCACCAATTGCTTCATCACCTCCCTGTCGGTGGCATGGGAGAGAAACATCTGGTAATACTTCAGTTTCCAATCGCTCGGCAAGGCACCTGTGTAGCTGAAACTGCGCGGTGCCGACGCAAACCGCTGCCCAAGGTCTGCCGGCAAACCGAGCTTCATCGACAGGTGCTGCTCACCCAGCTGAAATTCCACCAATCCCGTGCTCATGGTTGCCGCTCTGGATGTTTGGCATTGCGCGGTGCCTGCACCGACCCGGGGGGCTTGGCCTGTGGCGCCTCGTCGGCCATGAGTTTGGGGTAATTGCGTTGCATCCACTCCAGGTAGGCATGCTCGTCGAGCTCGCCATAGCACCAGTAGGCAAACAACTTCACGTCGCGCTGCTTTTCCGTCTGGGATTGGCCTTGTAGGAACCCGAGCAGACGATCGATTTCAGACCTGACCTGGGCCTGATCCCAGAGGACAAATTCGAAGTAGGCAATCTCTGCATAGGTCTTGGTCGCCTTGTCGTACCACCACAGCCTGAAATCAGAGACATTTTTGGCATTCACCGGCGTCCCATTCTCATCCAGAAACGAGGCGGGATCGAGCAACAAGGTGTCGCCGCTGAAATGCAACTTGTGGCTCACCTGGAAATTCTCGGCGATGTTGCGAAACTTCAGGAGCAGCACCGTGTCTCCTTTGACCTTGAAGGGGGGCTTGGAGACGATCCAGGACCTGCCGAGCAAGGGATATTTGCGACCCTGAAAGTGCGCGGCGAGTTGGGAGACATGGTCAAATTGTTGGAGCCGGGTGGAATGCGACAAGATCTTGACCGAGGAAGTAAGGTCAAACAGTTCGTCGGTCATCTTGGGCTTGCCCCCTTGCCTCGAGGGTGCAGGCGCCACGCTGATGAGCCCGATGCTGGGCTGCCAGCCGACGAAGCTGGAATTCTCCCCCACAAAGGTGATGACATCACTGCTGGCAAGCTGCTGCCCGACATGGATCGGCTTGGAGTCTGCGACGGTGCGCACGGTGCCTGCGACGTGCAGCACGGTGCACAGATCATTGCCCGCAGGGGTTTGGGCCAATGAATTTGCCACGGTACCCAACAGCAAGCCGACAAGCAGGAACCACTTTTTTTGCATGGTACAAAGATAATGGAGTGACCGAACTCAGGCGGCACAAATTATCGCAAGGTGGAAATGGATGCAGCAGGCAAAATGTGATCAGAGCGCCTGCTCCAATGCCAAGGCTGGCATCTTCAGGGCAAGGAATTGGCGCATGAGCTGCTCCTCGGCGGGTGCCCATTCCAATGCAAACAGCTGCTCCACCGGTTGCCAAATGGCCTGTGCGTGCTCCACGGCGCGCAGCTTGCCGCCGATCACCTCGCAGATGTAGGGCAGCATGCGGTAGTGCTTGCCCTTGAATTCGCGGTCCACATGCGGCAGGCGCTCGACGACGCGCACATGCAACATCAGCTCTTCAAAGGTCTCGCGCACCACGCAATCCTCAGACAATTCCTCGGGCTCGACCTTGCCGCCAGGCAGTTCCCAGAGCAAGGGCAATGACATCGTGATGGGCCTCTGAGCAGCCAAAACACGTCCATTTTGTACAATAATGCCTCTGGTAACCAAAATCATGGCCGCAAAGGTAGCAAAAAAGCCGATTGCCGATGCCGATGCGTCGTGAATCTTGCGTTAAATCGGGGGGCATCTTGACTTCCCGGATGCGGCAAGCCGATTTCCTCAGCCATTGTTGGATTGTGCATATTCCTTGAATACCTCGCCTGGCGTTTTTCCCTTGAGCCGACCCTCTGCCCAAAAAAGGCACTCCCCCGCACCGGAAATGTTGGGACGCTCAGCAATGAGCTGCTGAAGCGAGCTGTGAAATTCTGCCACCGCAATGCGAAACTCCTCTGGCTGCAGGCGCAAAAATTTCTCGGCGAGGGGCACGATGAGCACTTCCAGCGGCTGCCTGACCTCACGTGCGCGGTCTCGGGCACGGTGCCAGGAACGCAACCGGGTGCTCACCAAGTCCTGGTCGTCCATCGCGATGAAAAACAACAATTGGAATACAGGCACGAGTTTTTGGATGTCGACGCGGTATTCTTGATCTGAGAGGTGGACGATGCGGGTGATCCATTTGTTTGCCTTGCCAAATTCCCCTTTCATGAAGTGCAACGAGGCGAGGTTGAAATAAAAGGCAATCATGCGGGAGGGTGATGTGCGCCCTTGGTGCTTGCTCAGCACATGCTCGATCTCGGGCACCAAGGCGATGCCTTTGTCAAACTCAAATCGGTTGAGGCAATAAATCAGCTCCAGGTACAACAATGCCTCGCGCAGCAGTGTCAGGTGATATTCATTTTGAAAGCGCACGGTCTTGAGGTTGGCCAAGAGGCTGCGAAACTCCACATAGCGGGCCTTGTAGAGACATGAATTGAGAAAGCTCGTGATGAAGCTGATGTAAAGCTGTGCATTTTCAGAGATCTTGTCGGGATTGCTCACCCACAACGAATCCATGCGCAGGTAGGCTGCGTAGGCAGTGTCCCAATCCCTGGCAAGTTGGGAAGCCAAGCCGATGGCATTGAGCAGCATGAGGTCCGTGGCCGATGCCTGTGCGGAGCGAATCGCCTTCTGAGGGGATTTTCCCCCAACCCGTTGCAACAAGGCTTGTGCCTCCACGACGTCGTTGGCTGCGGTCTTGCTGAAATACAGCACCTCAAAGTGGTTGCGCTTGACCTCCAGTTGCTGGAGTAGCTTCTTGATGAAATCGGTGTCCTGAAAATTGCTGGAATCATGCAGCGGTGCGTTCTTGCGGGCGTTTTCAGAGAAAAAGAAGGTGCGTTCCAAGTCTGCAATCCGCAACAGCTGGAGGTAATTTTCGCTTTGCCGCGCCAGTTTCTGGGCCTTCTTGAGCACCTTGCGAGCACTCGCAGACAAGCCACGCTCGTAGAGGATGGCTACATGCTCGCAGGCGGCATTGAGTTGTGCGTCGACCGAGGGAAACTCGTCTGCCTTCCTCAAAAACTCCGTGATGTGCATGAACAGACGACTGATATGCGTCGGCAGCTGTGCCCAGAGCGCTGCATCGCCGATGCGTTTTTGCAAGGCATCGACATCAAAATTGGGTAGCGCGGCCAAGGCATCAAACAAAACAAGGTAATTGCTCTTGCCTTGTCGCAGGTGCTGGCCCGCCATGCGTCGATAGAGGCGTTTTTCACGGTCACTCAGGCTATGCACCAATCGAAATAATTCTTCGGCTTTCACATGTTGGTTTTTATAACTGCAAAAAACAAGCGTCGATATCTGGCCAATTCATGCACTTGGAGTACATTTCTAAGCCAGTATCTCAATTTTGAACTGTAAAAATACATACAAATTGTGTTTGAGTGGTTGATAGGAAGACCTATCTTTGATTTGTATTCAATGTTGTAATGAAGCTGCAACGGTGAAGGAATCCTTTGCCGACGTTTTGAAGGAAATTCTTTTCAATATTTAATAGGACCACTTTATGCCCACTTTTTACCAACCAAAGTTTTATCAAAATGCGCTCGCAGATGTCGACGAGGTCTTCACCTACGTCGTCGGTTCGGCCAAGGAACGGTGCCTGAAGCCTGACTGCAGCCCGCTGGGACCCGATTCGATTTTCTACACGACCGCCACCTCCATCAACAACGATGGTGGCTGGATACCCGTCGTTTCAAGCCAGAGTGAGCTCAACGCCAACTTTGCCCAAATCGTTGCCTCGACGCTCACCTGCTTCCTGTTTTTCAAGGTGGTTGGTTCGACGACTATCCTACATGTCTGCTACAATCTCGCCGAGGGATTTACCGGCGGTGTCCAGCTCCCGGTGCAGGACAAGCCGGCAGAAAAGATCACCCTGACCAACATCGGCATCTCTGGGGTGCAGGTCAATGAAAACGATGGGCCTGTGATTGTGATCGGCATCATCGACTCTGGAACCTCCGACAAGTAGGCTCGGGATCCAGCCGACTATTGAGATTGAGCACATACCGTGCGTTGCAAGATAGCCCTCTTCATGGGGCATGGGAGAAGATTGCCTTGACTTTCGATCTCCGCACGTTCTTCGATTGCGCACTGGCACCTCGGCCATCGCGATCATCCGACTAGAAATACCACCTAAAATCAATGGATTATGAAAAAGTACACAATCTCTGTGCAGAATGCGCTTTGCCCATTTTTTTCGATCGGTAGGCAGTGTGTGGCCGCAGTCATGCTCCTCATGTTCAGCTTACTGGGCATGCAATGGGGCTATGCACAAAGCGCCGGGGGCTATGAACAGCGTGCGATCACTGCCAGTGTGCCCGATGTAATCTTGATGCGCGGCCAGTCGGTCACGGCCACGATCGTCGTGGGCAATGCTGCCAACCCAATCGTGAATGCAATCGGGTTCAAGTTCAGCCTGGAACTGAGCCCTGCTGCCAACGCCACCCTGAGCCTGGATCCCAACATGACGGGTTCTTGGATCGCGGAAACCGGGAGGAGCCTGACGGAGGTGAACCTCGGCGATGCGCGCTACGAGTATTTTTTCACACGTTCGGTGCCGACCAATGGCTCTGGCGCCATCTTGCAGCTTTCGCTCATGGCCAAGGATGACAACGTGCACGCCAGAAGCCTCCTGCGCTCTGCCAGCGGCCTGATCCAGATCGACAACCTCGATCTGAAAATGGCCGCTCCGGGTCTGCAAGGCCCAGACTTGCAGGTATGGCCCAATCCCAGCCATGGCAAAGTGCAACTGCGCTGCAATGCCTTTGAGGTGCAGGCGGTTGCCATCAGCACCGCCCAAGGCCAGGTCATCAGCCGCTTGGGGGATGTGCAGGAATTGGACCTGAGCACTTATGCACCGGGCACCTATATCGTGCAAGTCACTGGCCTTCAAGGCCAGGTGATGCACCGCCGCGTGGTCGTCGACTGATTTTTCATCATCACGGTGTTAAAATCCCGCTCCCTTTGGGGGCGGGATTTTTCTTTGAGGCCATGACGAGGAGCTTAGCGCTGTGCAAGGCGTGCATTGATCTTTTGCAACAGCCACTGCTTGCTGGTCGTCGGGAAGGCAGTTCCTTCGATGGCATCACGCAGGCCGAGCAAGCCGGCCTGATCCCAGTCGACGAGCTTTGCCAGCTTGGAAAAGAACCGCGTCGTGACCAGGTAGTTCTCGCGGTGGACCTTGGGGATATGCTTGTTGCGCTTGAGGTACATCTTGAATGACTCGATCAGCGACTCCAAGCCCAACCAATTTCCGGTCTCATAATAAACCCGTAGCAAGTGCACCCGTGCATCGAGGCCATAATAGATGTCGTCAAACTGCTGTAGTACCTGGTTGAAAAACCGCTCGGCACCCGCAAAATTGCCTTGGGAGAAGTACAGCATTCCTTGGTTGAAGGCCTCGGCATTGCCATGGGGATCATGCTCCAGTTGCTTGCCATAGCGGTCGATGACGAGTTGCGCCCATTCAAATTCCTTGAATCGCAAACCCAGGCCCACCATGTTCTTGAACTGCAAGGCTGGCAAGCGGCCGTTGCGCAGCAGCAGATCGCCATCGTCCATCTCCTTGTACAACTCCAGCATGTGTGTCGCGAAATCGCCCTCACCGGCATTGATGCGGCGGATGCAATGGTTGATCGCACCCGTATAAATGTCACTCGCATCACCGCGAGCGAGTTGTGCACTGTGCTGTGCGAGCATGGCACGCAGCCGCACAAAATGCCCCCGCTCTGCTGGCTCGCGAAACACATGCAGCAAGCAATGATAGAGACGCAACGCTGGCAATGCGCCTTCCCCCACGTCCATCAGCAACAAGACGGCCTCTGCCTCGGCACTTTCCTGCCCGGGCCGGCCGATCGCCTGCAGATTGGTTTGCCGCACCAGAAACTTGACGGTTTGCAATTGGAAAAATTGCCAGGCATGGTGGTAAGCGCTCTGCCGGTCTGTCGGGACTTGCTGCTCGGAAACGTTGCCTTGGGCATTTTCCCATTCCGACATGACCGCAAAATAGTCCAATTGCCGTGCCTCCTCATCGATCCTGGACCCGTCGATTTTTTCCAAGGCCTTTTGGTAGTACTTATGGATGTAACGGTGCTCGTTCAGGCGATTCAGCTGCCGCATTTGCAACCTCAGCTGCGACACGACATCGGTTTCCAAGGCTTCCTGGGCAAAAAAATCGTCGAGCTTGCGTTGTACGGCGGCCTTCAGATTCTTGAGTTTGAGCGCATCAAATGCCTCATTGGGAAAAATGGCCTGAAACAGCGTTTCATCCGCCGCGACCGCTTGACCCCTGGAGAAGGCTGCCGCGTAGATTTCCGTGAATTGCCGAGTGGCACCGCTGCGGTTGAACCAAGGGGAATGCATGAAAGTCAGCAGTCGGTTCCAGCCACTTTCATCCAGCATCCCCAACAGGTGGGCCAATTTTCCATCGTCGCGCGCCATCCGATCTTGATTTTTCACAAAAGTCGGCAAAAAAATCGGAAAGCGGCCCTTCTTAAATTTATCCGAATTGATCAAAAATGAACGGTCAAATCAATCCATTTGATTCGATTTTGACATTTTCAGTGATCCATATCAAAAATTCAATTTATCCAAATGCCCAAAAATGTCTTCGCTCACGGGAAAAAATGCCCGCATCTTTGAATCATCAACAGGGAGAACGCCGAAAATCCCACCAAGAGTAGGCAGGACGCGGGAAATTGAAATGAGAGACTTTTTGCCTCCAGGGAGCTACCAATTGCAAGCGCGCAACGCCCGCACGACACTGTTTTGTGTCGCTCGCAAGCGCAACGGCAGCTGGATCCCGGCAAGTCTTGATCTCACGCATCTGGATGAAACCAATGTTGCCAACGAAGACGGGCACTTGGTCAATCTGGATGGCGACACCGGACGCCAAGGTTACCTTCCCAACGGAAGCTACCTGCAAAGTTCGACGGACCTCCGCGTGATCCTGTCGGCACTGTGTCAACGCATCGACCAGAGCTGGCAATGGAGTACACTTGACATTACTGATTTAGATAGCGCAGCTATATTATCCCTGGTCGACGGGGTATTAACCGTCGCCCCCCACTCCACCAACTAATCCAGTGGCCGACCAAGGCCAAGAGCCGACCCGAAATGGGTCGGCTCGTTTTTTTTTGTGGCCCGCCTGCAGGATTTCAGCCCGTGCCCCATTTTGTGGCGACGTATCCTTCTTTGGGAAATTTCGTTCATAGCACCAATGACCTTTGGCGAGAAAATACAAGACTTGTTTTTGAAATCGGGTTGGGCGATCCTGACCTTGGGTTCGGTCTTTTTGTTTTTGATCACGGCCAGCTACTTTTCATTTTGCAGCGACTGCAATTTCTTGCTCAAGAAGCAGGATGTCGTTTTTAATCCCTATTGGCGCACAGCATTTTACATCCACATCAGCGGCGGCATGCTCGCAGTGATGACGGGCCCGCTTCAATTCCTGAAAGGCTTCAGGAAACGCTTTCTCAAGGCGCACCGCGCCCTGGGCAAGGTCTACCTGGCCAGTGTCTTGCTCTTGGCCGGTCCCTCAGGCCAATTCATGGCCTTCTACGCCGAGGGAAGCTGGCTGGCCTCCTTGGGCTTTCTGGTGATGGCCTTTTTGTGGATCTACACCACGTGGCGCGCGTACACGAGCATACGGGTGCGTGACATCGATGCCCACCGCGCATGGATGACGCGCAGTTTTGCGCTCACACTCGCTGCGGTCACACTGCGCACATGGGTGCCTGTGGCCTCCTATTGGCTCCACATCGACCAGCAACTTGTGGTGGAAACCTCGGCCTGGATCAGCTGGATCCCCAATCTCGTGGTCGCAGAAATCTTGATCCGCCTTGTGCCCAAAAAACTTTGAGCCGATTGTACCTTTTTTGAATCTCTCTCGTTAATACATTCAAATCCCCCAATAAAAGTCCCATGAATCGAAAATTTCTTGCCCTCTTGCTCCTCTTGCCGGTCGCCTTGTTTGCCACCGATCGCCTCACGTCCACTCCCAACACTGAGGGTGGCGGCAAAGAAAAAAAGACGACCCAGACCAGCACCCAACCCGAGACGGTGACCCCAGAGCAGGCAACGCCCCAAGAGGAACTCATCCCCGAGGAGCAGCAAGCCCAAGCGCAAGTCGACGAACCTACCGTCGCTGCGGAAAACAAAATTGAATCGGCCGAAGTCAAAGCCTTCAAGAACGCCATCGAACCGATTCTCGCTACCTATGAGGAAATGCGCAACAGCGAGGCCACTGTCTGGGTCGGCGACGAGCGTGTGCCCAAAGACGAAACCGCGTGGCTGAAAAAGCATGTCGAGCAAATTCTGGAAGCCGCCAATCCAAGGGAGCTTTCCTTGGGACGCTCCTTCAGCCGCTGCCCATCTGGCTACCATATCGTGCTGATCTCCACCGATCAGGGCCTCAACCATGAGGGATGGATGCTGGCAGACGTGGGATGCTGGGATGAGCCGATCGGCAAATTCAAATACAACGTCGACGCCAATTTTGTGCAGGTATTCGCCGGGGATCAACTCATGAACCTGGGGCAATATCTGAAGCTTTACAAAGCGGCCCATGCCTGATCATCGGGCAGACGATGACTTCAAAAGCCCTCCAAGGAGGGCTTTTTTTTGTGGCCGAATGAACCGAACTTGGCTGTGGCTCGTTTGTTGATGCATGAATCGTCCTGACATGATGCGATACGGTCTCTTTTTGGGTGTTTTGGGAATGCTGGCCTTGGCGGTCACGGGATTCTCCGTGGCAACCCAAAGCGCAAGCCATCCATCGGAAATTGCGCCGATCCGGTATTTGGCACTTGGCGATTCCTACACCATCGG
>JANMIM010000182.1:0-2947 GCA_031375795.1 Bacteroidota bacterium | reverse complement strand
GGATTGCCGTTGAGACGCTCAGCAACTTGCTTGACGACTTCAAAGAAGTCTGCACCTGGGCGGTCCATCTTGTTGACGAATCCAATCCTAGGCACTTTGTATTTTGTAGCTTGGCGCCACACAGTCTCAGACTGTGGCTCGACGCCACCTACTGAACAAAACAACGCAATCGCACCATCGAGCACCCTGAGTGAACGCTCCACCTCGACGGTGAAGTCCACGTGTCCAGGAGTATCAATGATGTTGATGCGGTAGTCCATGTTTTCGAACTTCCAGTATGTGGTGGTCGCTGCGGACGTGATGGTAATACCACGCTCCTGCTCCTGCTCCATCCAGTCCATGGTAGCAGCACCCTCGTGAACCTCACCGATTTTGTGCACAATCCCTGTGTAATACAGGATACGCTCGGTCGTGGTCGTCTTGCCCGCATCGATGTGGGCCATGATACCAATGTTGCGCGTGTGCTTAAGATCTACTTTTGCCATTACTATAATTATTGTGCTGGGATCAAGCTTAGATTAGAACCTAAAGTGGGAGAAAGCCTTGTTGGCTTCAGCCATACGGTGGGTGTCTTCTTTCTTCTTGACAGCTGCACCCTCACCACGTGAAGCGGCGATGAGCTCAGCAGCCAGCTTTTCTTTCATTGACTTCTCGTGGCGGCCACGGGTGTATTGGATGAGCCACTTGATGCCCACCGAGACACGCCTTGCTGGGCGAACCTCTGTAGGAACTTGGAAAGTGGCACCACCGACGCGACGGCTACGTACTTCGACGTAAGGCATCACGTTTTCAAGTGCTTTTTCAAAGACCTCGACGCCATTCTCGTTGGTCTTCTTCTCGACAATCTCCAAAGCGTCATAGACAATGTGGTAGGCAATTGTCTTTTTGCCACCCAGCATCATATTGTTCACGAAGCGGGATATCAGCTCATTTCCGAATTTTGGATCCGGGAGTACATACCTCTTTTTTGCTCTCGACTTTCTCATCGTGTATTTTTCAAGAAGACTGTGGTCTAATTATTTTTTCTTCTTTGCTGGTGCGCCTTTGGCTGGAGCACCCTTGCCGGCTTGGCCTGGCTTCGGACGCTTTGCACCATATTTGGAACGGCGTTGGCGACGATCGTTGACACCAGCGGTGTCCAGTGAGCCACGCACGATGTGGTAGCGCACACCTGGAAGGTCCTTCACACGACCACCGCGAATCAAGACAATCGAGTGCTCCTGGAGGTTGTGACCCTCTCCAGGGATGTAGGCGATCACCTCAAACTGATTGGTCAACTTCACTTTGGCAACTTTCCTCAAAGCCGAGTTTGGCTTCTTAGGGGTGGTGGTGTACACCCTAGTGCACACTCCACGCTTTTGAGGACAAGACTCCAATGCAGGAGACTTGCTCTTTTTGACGAGGCTTTGCCGTCCTTTACGTACTAACTGCTGAATTGTAGGCATAAATCACCTTAATTTTAAAGCGAGCTGCGAAATTAGGGATTGTTTTTATCCCGAACAAGCTGACTGCTATTTTTTTCAACAAAAATATCAACAGACCTACTTTGGAAACATGTTGGTATTTCTTTCAGGCTTTCAGTTTCTTTGAGCCCTATGGAAACCGAGACAATTCCCCAAGCCCCTAAAATTTTAGGGACTGCAAAGGTACTTGGCAGCACTTTAATTACCAAATATGATCGCAGAGAATCAGACAGTCTCGTGCGGATCATGGTGGAGTTTGTGACCAAAAAACCCTACAAATGGCTTCTAATGTACCCTGAAGCCGTTTTTTCTCCTGAAGAATTTTTTCTCTGGAACAGCGCTACCAATCGACTTTTGGCGGGCGAACCCATCCAATACATCACCGGCGAGGCCTGGTTTGACGGTTTGAGGCTTCATGTGGCGCCCGGCGTCTTGATTCCACGGCCCGAAACCGAAGAACTCATCCACTGGATTCTTGAATCCATTGACCATCAAGATAATACTAGGATCATGGATGTGGGAACGGGTAGCGGATGCATCGTTTTGGCGCTTGCCAAGGCACTTCCGCAAGCAAAAGTGACTGGTTTGGATGTCAGCGATGCCGCGCTTGAAATTGCCATCGACAACGCCAAACAGTTGAATATTTCTTGCACTTTCTTGAAAATAAATATTTTCGAGGCGATGCCAGATTCTTTTGAGCACCTCGATGTGCTCGTCAGTAACCCGCCTTACATTCCACAATCCGAATACTTGGGCCTCGCCCCCCACGTGCGCCTACACGAACCCGCGCTAGCACTCGAGGTCCCCGACCACGATCCGTTACACTATTATATAAAGGTATCCGAGCTGGGGAGGCAATGGCTGAAACCCGGCGGAGGATTGTTTTTTGAAATTCATGAAAATTTCGGGAAACAGATGGTGGCCCTGCTCCAAAGTCAGGGTTATGAACAGGTGGAACTCAGAAAGGACTTGTCTGGCCGGGACCGGATGGTGGCCGGCAGGAACCCTGGCTAGTGTACATACAAGGCCAAGAGCTGGGTTGGCCATCAGAACAGTTACAATTTCAATCGCGAGGAATCGCCAAGACATAGGGCGATCGCTTGGCTGCCGTCGCTTTTTGAAACCCAATCCATACGCGAGATGATGCCCCCTACCCTCTCGGATGAAAAGTGCGGTGTACCTCCTTTAGGTAGTCGCGGTCCAAGTGGAGGTAAATCTCGGTGGTCGTGATCGATTCATGCCCCAACATCTCCTGCACTGCCCGCAAGTCTGCCCCGCCCTCGATCAAATGCGTCGCAAAACTGTGCCGAAAGGTATGCGGGCTGATGTTTTTGGTGATGCCGGCATCGGCGGCAAGTTTTTTCACGATGATAAAGACCATGTTGCGGGTGAGTCGCTGTCCGCGTCGGTTCAGGAATAGGATGTCCTCATGCCCTTTTTGGGGAACGACGTGGTTGCGCAGGTCGCCTTGGTACAGCTCGATG
>JANMIM010000138.1:0-6402 GCA_031375795.1 Bacteroidota bacterium | reverse complement strand
GGTCGAATGGCAGCAACTCGGCGGCAGCGTGAAGGCGCGACCTGCTTACAATATGATCAAAGTCGCTGTGGAGCAGGGGCTTCTGTACCCTGGCAAGACGCTCATCGACGCGACGAGTGGGAATACCGGGATCGCCTACGCTGCCATCGGGGCGGCCTTGGGCCTGCCGGTGCGCCTTTTTGTGCCCGACAACATCAACCTCGATCGCCGCAAAATACTCAATGCCTTGGGCGCGGAATTGGTGTATTCTGCCCCGGATGAAGGCACCGACGGCGCGCAACGCATGGCCCGCGAATTGATCGCCAGCGAGCCCGAGGGCTATTTTTATGCCGACCAGTACAGCAACGACGCCAATTGGCAGGCGCATGAAAGTGGGACGGCCCAAGAGATTTGGCGGCAGACTGGCGGCAAAATCACCCATTTCGCGGCGGGGCTCGGCACGACCGGCAGCTTTATGGGCACGACACGTGGATTGCGCGCGATCAATTCCAACATCCAATGCATAGAGTTGCAACCGGATATTGCCATGCATGCTTTGGAGGGATGGAAATTTATGGAAACGGCGCTGGCGATTCCAAAAATCTACGACAAAGGCTTGGCCGACGGGCGCATCATCGTGAGCACCGAGCAGGCCCATGCGCTCATCCCCGAGGCCGCGCGCAAGGAGGGACTTTTGTTGAGTCCATCCGCCGCGGCAAATCTCGCAGGGGCCATCGCCCTCGCCGACACGCTCGACGAGGGGATTGTGGTAACAGTATTCCCCGACAGCAGCGAAAAATACACCGAGGTTTACGACGAAATATTTGCCTGATATGTCCAACGCGATACATTTTCCAGCCACAATTTTGGATGCGATTTCCGAGCATCTACAAACGGAATATCCTCAAGAAGGCTGCGGATTTTTTGCTGGCACAGACGGCAATCCACGTCACGTAAGTGCTTGGTTGCCCGTGCGAAATGTGCAGCGCGATCAGCGCGAACGCCGCTTCCAAATTGCCCCCGAGGATTATTTGCGCGCCGAGCGTTGGGCGGATGAGCAAGGACTTGCGCTGCTGGGAATTTACCACAGTCATCCCGACCATCCTGCCATTCCCTCGATCACAGATTTGGAGAATGCAGTGCCGTGGTTTTCCTACCTGATCGTGACCACCACCGCAATTGCCACAGGCGCGAAAACGAGCTGGCAACTGAACGAAGATGGCCAATTCGAAGCAGAGAACCTCGAAATTCTAAAGTTGGCACAACCCATCACCGCCCCATGAAAAGCGCAATCCTCAGCCAAATGCGTTCGCGCAACACACTGAGAAACCAACATCGATGTTGATGCCAGCCTAGGATGATTCCATCGCGCAGTCAGCAAGATTGGACCCATCCATCCACCCCTGAAAAAGCAAAGGCATAAAATAAAAAGCCGGCAAAATCGCCAGCCCATGACCCTCATGCCTATCAAAAACTAAAAATTCAAAACTCTGAACTCTGACCTCTGATCTCTGAACTCTGATCTCTGAACTTTCATCTTTCATCTTTCATCCCCCAAAAATTATGGCAACAGTACTCATTCCCACTCCGCTCAGAAAATTTGCAGGAAATTCCAGCAAACTCGATGCCCAAGGCGCAACGATTTTGGAAGTCATCCAAGACATCTCCACACAATATCCCGATTTGCGCAAGCAGCTTTTTGACGATGCCGGCGAATTGCGGAGCTTTTTGCGGATTTACAAAGGTGACGCCGACATCCGCAGCCTCGATTCCTCCGCCACGTCGGTGAGCGACGAGAGCATCATCAGCATCATTCCAGCAATCGCTGGCGGCAACCTTTAATTCGTTGAAAATCATGTCTGAAATCAAATTTTCCAACGATGAGCTGGCGCGGTACAGCCGCCACCTGATCATCCCCGAATTCAACATCAAGGGCCAACGCAAGCTCAAGGCGGCCAAGGTTTTGGTCGTCGGCACGGGTGGGCTGGGCGCTCCATTGTTGCAATATTTGACAGCGGCTGGCGTCGGAACAATCGGCGTATTGGATTTTGATGTGGTCGATGTCTCCAATCTGCAACGGCAAGTGCTCTTCACCGTTGCCGACGTGGGAAAACCGAAGGTACAGGCCGCCGTCGAACGCTTGCAAGCGCAAAATCCCTACGTGCATTTTGTGCAACACAACGTGCGGCTCAGCAGCGAAAATGCCCTCGGGATCATCGCGCAATATGACCTCGTCGCCGACGGCACCGACAATTTCCCGACGCGCTACCTCGTGAACGACGCTTGCGTGTTGCTCGGAAAACCCAATGTTTATGCCTCGATTTTCAGGTTTGAGGGGCAGGCATCGGTGTTCAATTTCCGGGACCAAACTGGCGAATTGGGCCCCAATTACCGGGATTTGTTTCCCGAGCCGCCGCCCGTCGGCTTGGTGCCGAGCTGCGCAGAGGGTGGCGTGATCGGTGTGCTGCCGGGCATTCTCGGCAGCATCCAAGCCAATGAGGTGATCAAAGTGATTGCCGGAGTCGGGGAGACGCTCAGTGGCAGATTGTTTTTGCTGGATGCCGCTAGCTTTGAGACGCGCACATTAAAAGTGTCCATCGATCCCGCCAATCCACTCACAGGATCGAATCCGACCCAAACGACCCTGATCGATTACGACCAATTTTGCAACGTTCCTTCCACTGAAAATGGGGCAAAAGTACAAGAAATCACGCCCGAGGAACTGGCTTGGTTGCGGAATCGCAAAGTCGATTTCCAACTGATCGATGTGCGCGAGCCGCATGAATACGCGATTTCCAACCTTGGCGGGGAACTCATCCCGCTCGGAACGATCGCTGAAAATGCCGACCGAATTGCGCTCGACAAGCAGGTCGTGATCCATTGCAAAGGCGGCAAGCGCAGCGCGGAGGCCATTCAAATTTTGGAAAGTCGCTTTGGTTTTCACAATCTTTACAACTTGAAGGGCGGCATTTTGGCGTTTGCAGATGAGGTAGATGCGTCGCTGGCCAAATATTGATTTGAGACGATGGATTTATTGCACAATGAATTGCCCTGGTACCTTGCCGGTCCGCTGATCGGATTGATGGTGCCGCTGTTGTTGCTGATTGGAAATCGACAGTTTGGTGTATCGGCTTCATTCCAAGACCTTTGCGCCTGGTGCGTGCGGCGACCGGCAGGCTATTTCAAATGGGATGCCTCCAACAATGGATGGCGGCTTTGGTTCGTCTTGGGCATGGTGATCGGGGCCTTGTTTTTGTCCTACGCCATACCTGCCACACCGGTCGCGATCTCATCCGCCACGGTTGACGAATTGAAAGAACTCGGTGTCACGTCGGTCCAGGGCCAATATCCAGAAGAGCTGCTGGGCGGCATCGGTGGATTTTCCTTGTTGCAGGTGCTGGTTTGTCTTGTCGGTGGCCTGCTCGTGGGGTTCGGGACGCGCTATGCCGGCGGATGTACCTCGGGGCATTCGATCATGGGCTTGGCCCAGTTCAGTTTGTCATCGCTTGTCGCCACGATCGCCTTCTTTGGGGGCGGGCTGCTGATGACCCATCTCATTTTCCCATCACTTTTGCCCGCATTGCTCCATGGGTAGTCAAAAATGGTATTCCTCCGCGATTTTCGTGCTTCCGGGCATCCTTTTCGGGGCCATCCTGTTGCGCAGCGAGGCATTGTCTTGGTTTCGCATCCAGGAGATGTTTCGTTTTCAGTCCTTTCATATGTATGGGATCATGGGTTCGGCGGTGGCCACTGCGGCTTTGTCCCTGTGGATCATCCGCAAGCTGGGCCTGAAATCGGCCAATGGGCAGCCCATCGTCGTGACGCCAAGCCCCTTGAAATGGAAAGCCAACGTGATCGGCGGACTGCTTTTTGGTTTTGGTTGGGCCCTTGTCGGCGCCTGTCCCGGGCCGATATTCGTGCTCATGGGCAATCGGCAGTGGCCCTATTTCATTGTGTTTGCCGGCGCCACGGTCGGAGTGCTGATCTACGGTTGGCTCAAGGATCGGCTGCCGCACTGAGCAGTTGTAGGCTGGAGGGGTAATTGATTGCAGCTCAGTGGCTTGGATTGGTGTAGTTGTTTTCAGCCTTCAGGAGATTCCCCGCTGTGTCTAGCGTGAGCGTCTGATTACGGTAGAGATTTTCCTTGTAATAGGTGCCTTCCCAGCCAGATTCCACGGCGACGACATGGCCGTCTTGATCCAGTTTCACGTCGTTTTCCGGCAGCATGCGTACCTGGCCCCAGATACGCTCATTTTTGAGGCGACCGCCCGCCAGTTTTCCATTTGGATGGAAATAGATCCCTTCTCCAGCCTTCAAATCAAAACCAAGCAACTGGATCGACCGGTCGAGGATGGTGGTACGAAGCTGCCCATTTGGGTACAATGTGAGCTGTGAGGAGCAGGGGACGCCTTGGTAAATGATCGGTTGGAGGAGATTGGCCTGCAAGAGATGCTTCTCGGCATCGGTCCTGATATCCGGTTCGAGGGGATACATGTCTGCAGAGCAGGGAATGTCGCCAATCCACATCGGGCTTTTGAGGTGGTAGTGGCAGTCGCCCGTGGATTCGATTTGCTCGATCAAGGCAAACTGCGAATCGGGCACATCCGTGATCAGGGCATAATGGGGAGGAGGGGAACCGCAGGAAGTTACGAGAAGCGTCATCAACGTGTAAAAGATTTTGAGGCCAGGTTTTTTCATTGCTGCGCAGAATTCGATGAATAGATATGACAATCCCATCGCTCAAATAGGAATGTCAATTTCAGAAGAATCCCGCCAATCGTCAAATCTTTCTAGTTGCTAGATTCTTGAAAAAGCAATTTGCGCACCGTTCGGCATCGCAATATTGCCATTGAAACACAAAAACAATTTATTTGAAAAAATATTTGCACAATATTATTTTTGTTACGTATGTTTGCAGAGGAATTCAACAACGGGTTCCAAATTACAATTATGAACACGAATAAGAACATCAACATCGGCACTGCTCCATTCTTGGCAATGACCTCCTTGCATAGTTCATGTTCGTATAGTTATTCCCATACTTCACGGGTGCTTTTTCGATCCTGAATCAATTGATTGTTAGGATTTTAAAGAAAGCACCCGGTCCCAAATAGATCGGGTTTTTTGTTCCCAAAATTCGGGATTTCGACGAAGTATTGCGCGCAATCTGCGTCGTTGCACCTGCAATTTTGAGAATATTTTCGCTGAATTTTTGAGCGCAATATTGCGCTTTGGAATTGTATTTTGTAGCCTGAATTGCCGTGCATATTGCGGCTCGGAATGCCTTTGCCTTTCGAATACGTTATTTGACATTTCGGGATAATTATTTTTTTGTGCATGATCTCATACGTTTTGAAGCTGGAGTGTGAGAGCGAGTTTGAGTGAGAGAGCAGAGTGATCGGCTATGCCGATATAGAGGGTTGGCAGAGTGGTAATTGCGTCTGACTGCTAATCAGATCGTCGCCGTGAGGTGGCGCGCGGGTTCGATCCCCGCACCCTCTTCATCGCCGCAGGCGATCTCTCCTCTCTTACACTCTCACTCGCACTGAAATCAAGTTGACAGTGTGAGATCGAGTGTGAGTGAAGAGGGATTTGCCTTCGGCAAATAGCGGGCGTCCGGCTGGACGAGGAGCTTGTCTTGAAAACAAGTAGTCTGTAACAGGATTGGGAGTTCGAGTCTCCCGCCCGCTGCAATCGCCAAAGGCGATCTCTCAAATCTCACACGCTCACGCACACTGTAAGCAAGGTTTCAGTGTGAGATGGAGTGTGAGTGAAGAGGGATTTGCCTTCGGCAAATATAGTGGGTGACTGGCTGGCCGAAGAGCTTGCTTGGAAGGCAAGTGTTCTGCAAACGCGGAATCAGGAGTTCGAGTCTCCTACCCACTGCGTTTTTTGAAAAAATATTATGGTGCTTATTGTGTAAAGGTCAACACGCCAGAATGTGAGTCTGGAGATTCGGGTTCGATTCCCGATTTGCACCCGAGGTGAGAGTGAGAAAGAGCTTGAGCGCGAGGGATTTGCCTTCGGCAAATGGGCTAGACTCCGCGAGGCGCGGTAACGGATTGTAACCCCGTGAATGGCAGGTTCGACTCCTGCCTAGCCTACGTATCAGATGTGAGAGTGGAGTGTGAGAGCGAGAAGGATTCCTCCTCACTCACACTCCGCCCTCACACTGTCTTCCCAGGGGATTTGGCTGATTGGTAAAGGCGCTTGTCTGCAAAACAAGCTTGAGCAGGTTCGATTCCTGCATTCCCCCCTTGAAAAATATTATGGTGCTTATTGTGTAAAGGCCAACACGCCAGAATGTGAGTCTGGAGATTCGGGTTCGATTCCCGATTTGCACCCGAGGTGAGAGCGAGAAAGAGCGTGAGCGCGAGGGATTTGCCTTCGGCAAATGGGCTAGACTCCGCGAGGCGCGGTAAC
>JANMIM010000782.1:0-2844 GCA_031375795.1 Bacteroidota bacterium | reverse complement strand
GGGCGTCGGGCGTCTGCGCATGAAATTCCAGCAGGTCAAAATCGTAGATGTTGATCGAGCGGGGCTTGATTTCGACGGTCTTGCCAGCACGTGCCGACTCGTAGGCGCGCTTGCCGTCGACTTTCACCGCCGAGTACTGCGGCGGCAATTGGCTGATGGTGCCCCTGAATTGCGGCATCGCGGCCTCGACCTGTGCGCGGCTGAGGTGGCTGCAATCTTGGATGTTTTCGGCCGGGAACTCGGCGTCAAAGGAAGGCGTCGTCGCACCTAGCCTGAATTCGACCACATACTCTTTTTCCTGCGCCTGGATGCTGTCGATGGTCTTGGTCATCTTGCCGCTGCACAAGATCAGCAGCCCCGTCGCCAAGGGGTCCAGGGTGCCTGCATGACCGACCTTCTTGGTCTTGATCAGGTAACGGATCTTCTTGACCACATCAAACGACGTCCAGCCTTTGGGCTTGTCGATCAAGATCACCTCGCCGGTTTGGAAATCCATCATTCTTTAATGGAAAATTGAGAATGGAAAATGGAAAATGGAGAGTTCAGAGTTTTGTGGGCTTTGCGATTCTTTGCGTCCGGAGCCTGTCCCGAGCATCGTCGAGGGGCGGTTTCAATCACAGCAGCATAGCCCTCTGCGAACCTCTGCGTTCTCTGCGGTTTTGATCACAGCAGGCTCGCTATCAGCACAATACACTCATTGGAACCGTCTCCAACTGCGCCAAAGCCATTCAGATTTATACCTTGGAGGTACCGACCAACATTCGCCGTGGACAATCACAGCTTGCGATGCTCCGGCCATTCTCAAGCAGCAGCTCAGACGGTCGCCTTGTCAAACTTGGGATCCACGTTGCTCGAGGCTGCGGCGCGCTTGCCAAAGCCGGCGATGATGCCCCATGCAACCACGATGTGGCCGATGATGATGAGCGGCGGGGAGACATAGAGGGAAAGGGAAAACTCCTTTGCATCGATGAAATTCTCCGTGCTCATGAGGATATAACCCAGGGCAATGAGGAAAATGCCGCCGAGAATGATGAAAACGTTCAGGTTTTTTAGTGGAATCTGCATCGCGTCCTTAAAATTTACATGAGCTGGTCCAGGTTCTTGTTCAAAAAGCGGCTCACCGCCCAAGTACTGCTCAACCAACCCAAAAACGTCCCAAAGATAATGATTCCCCCAGACAAAAGCAGGAATTCTGAACGCGTTAACATTTCTTGGGTACCGAATCCCTCCATCGCGATGCCACCGAGTCCAAAATTGATGAATTTGAAGGAAAAGATGAGGCCCACGAGCATGGCATCGGCGAGCAGGGCCCCTAGGAAGCCTTGCAGCATGCCCATGCGCACAAATGGCCACCGGATGAAGGCACTCGTCGCACCGATGAGCTGCATGGTCCTGATCAACAATCGCTTGCCGTAGATCGCCAAGCGGATCGTGCTGTTGATGATAAAGAAGGCGATGAGGGTCACCAAGGCCCCGATGATCAAACCGATCTTGATGAAGCCGTATGTATTGGCACGCAGTTGCTCGATGTCGGTCATCGGGTAGGCGACGTCCTGCACCTGCAAGATCGTCTGATCCTCCAGGATTTGCTGGATCTTGGCAACGCTGTCGGTCTGGATGTATTCCAGTTTGAGCTTGAAATTGTAACTCGCTGGCAGCGGGTTCATGCCGTCCATGATCTCCATGAACTCAGCCCCATTTTCGGCTTCCCAGATCTTGCCGGCCTCGTCCTTGGAGGTGTAGTGGATTTCCTTCACAAAGGGCTGCTGCTTGAGAAATTCGCCAAATGCGGTTTGTTTTTCCTGGGCGACGTGGTCGGGCAACTGCACCATCACCTCAAAATTTTCCTGGGAATACTCAAACAGCACATGGCTGTAGATGGCCCCGGCAGCAAAGAGATTGAGGAAAAACAGCACGAGCGCGATCGTCACCAGCGAACTGATGAAGGTGCTGCGCGTGCGGGATTTGAGAAAACTATTGCTCCGAGCCATTCATTGTGCATTCAGTACAAGGGCGAGGGTGCGGCCACGGTGACCACACATTCGCCTAGACGGCAAAGTAAACAAAGGAAGTGCAGGGTTAATTCACATACCAGCGGCATCAGTCGTATATTCTGAACAGTACAGGCAGCATCATCTGCTGGCGCACAGGCTTGCCGTTTTGGATGGCCGGGGCAAATTTCATGTTTTGGATCAGGCGCACCGCCTCCTCCTTGGTGCCGCCACCGAGGTCCTTCATGGCCCGGATGTCGCTCGTGGTGCTGTCTGGGTTCACGTAAAAGCTCACCATGATGTCGCCCGTGATGCGTTGCTTCTTGGCCTCAGCGGGGTATTGCATCTTGGCAGCCAAGTCCTTGTACAGCTGCGTGTTCCCGCCCGGATACTCGGCCTCGCGGGTCATTTTCATTTCGTAGTTCCTGCCCGTGCCGTCTTGGATCTGTGTCTGGGCGGTGGCGGATAGGGAAAGCAGGCCCGTGAAGGCCATCAGGAGGAGGTATTTTTGCATCGCGATCATCATGTGAACATTTCAGGATGGAAGATAGTGCTTTGCGGCAAATTTCGGGCCGAAAATCATTTCAGCCAGCTGCTACCATCTAATACGGAAAATGCCCGTCCAAGGCTTACAGCGCGCCGGCCGCCTGAAGCCTTGGATGGACTTCGTTAACCCACATGGACCAATAGTTGTAGGCATTGGACTCCCAGCTGTCATCAACTTGCACATGCGCCAACATGGATGGATCATGGACCTCAAAGCTGATAATTTCGTCGCCATCTGAGGCGTTTTGGCTCTTGACTTTAGAAACATGGTCTTGTGCCTCAAAACAAAACTGCCGATATTCAGGCT
>JANMIM010000237.1:0-4148 GCA_031375795.1 Bacteroidota bacterium | reverse complement strand
GCATGGCGGTGATGCTGGCATTCAACCTCTTGCCGGTCTTTTTCATCACCGAGCCACGCTCGCTGGCGCCTGCGCAGGCGACCACATCCGCACAAAGCAGCACCAACCTGAAGCAATTGTCCTTCATCTACCTGGCCAATGCCTTCACGTGGCTGGGCGTGCAGACGATGTTTGTGTACCTCTATGCCTACCTCAAGGGCAAGATGGGCATCGCCGAGGACAAGGAAATGGGCCAAATCATCGACATCAGCTTCCTGATTCTCAACAGTGTGGGCTTCATTTTGCCAGCGCTTGTCTTAGCACCACTCACCAAGAAGCTGGGTCGCGTGCGGGTGCATGCCATGGCCATCGGCATCATGTCGCTCTCCTATTTTGCGATCTTGGCGCTCGGCAGCACGCCCGCGACCCTGTATGTCGTGATGGGCCTGCTGGGCATCGGCTGGGCGGCCGTCGTGAGCCTGCCCTTTGCAATCGCCAGTGAATATGTGAGCGCCGACAAAATGGGGCTCTACATGGGGATTTTCAACCTCTCGGTCGTGATTCCGCAATTGATCGTGAGCGCAGTGTTTGGGAAAATTTTCAAGCATGCCGAGAACCTCGACATCATTTTTGTGATCTGTGGCGTGTCCTTGGGGATCTCGGCGGTATTGTGGGGATTTGCGGTGAAGGACAAGCAGCCGCTGGCTCAGAAAGGAGCCTGAACAGCCCCTGAGAACAGGAAGATCATTCCGCCGATGGCAGCGATAAAATACGGGACGATGCCAGCGGCTCCGGCATAATCCTTGGCGATTCGTTGGCCAGCAAACAGTGCCAAGAGCGTGATCGCACAAAATGCAAACACGCCAAAAGCCAGCGAAAATGTCCATAAATTCAAGTCAATGAACGTCATGAGTCCGCCCATCGCCAATGCGGTGATGCCGGAAACCATCTCCATTGCGGTGAGCAGCGTGAGCAGCAAGGGAACCTTGCCGGCAAAAATGCTATTTGCGAAATGCCCTGTGAGCCAGCCGAGATTGCCTGCACGGTCCTGGATCTTGTCGATCCCCGATTGCAGGAACAGGATCGCAAAAAACAAGAGCAACAAGACAACCACAAGGCGGTATGGAATTTCATTCAGATGAAATTCTTGCAGAAGGAAGGTAGCATTCATCGGGCCATGACTTTATTTCAAAACCGAACTTACCCCTCCAAAATGCGCTTTTTCAAGATGAAAAACAATTCGCGGCCTTCACGTGGCGGGATCGAGTTGTAGCAACGCTCCATTTTCTTGATCTCAAAGAGCCATTGAAACGACTCCGTGTATTCCTCCTCGCTCCCACCAAATGGGGGGCCGCTTTCCAAGGGGAAGTCAAACAGCAACCCCGCCAACGTACCGCCGGGCACGAGCAACGCAAACATCTTCATCACATAAGCCGGTCGCTTGGCAGGATCGATGGCGCAAAAAAATGTTTGCTCCAGGACAAGGTCAAATTGCCCCTCCAGCGCAAAAAAATCGCTGGCGATCAGTCGCTCCTTGGGAAACTCGGGATTTCTGGTTGCGATCCCTTCCAAAGCCTTTGGGGACCAATCCACGACCGTGACGTTGTGAAAACCGTTGTGCCACAGCCAATCGGCCTCGTAGCCGTTGCCAGCGCCGGGGATCAAAATGCGGATGTCCTTGTTGGTCAATTGCTCACAATACGCGATGAGCGCAGGACTTGCCTTGCCCATGTCCCAACCGGTATTGCCCTGCTCCCACCTTTCCTGCCAATATTTTTTGTCCATGCGATGTTCAAGTTTCGAGGTTCACGACTACTCAAAAGACGAAGCGATTCTCAAAAATCAAGTCGTTTCCTCCAACAGCCGTGCAAAAGTAGCCAAATCCGGCAAAGCCGTGAGCACATTGGTGGGGAGGTCGCGGTGCATCTTGCCGATGAAAACAGCGTGGATTTTGGCGGCTTTGGCGGCCTCCATGTCTGAGTTGCTGTCGCCTACCATCATCGCCATCTTGAGGTCGATGCCTGCATTTTCCCTGGCCGCTCGCAAGAGCATGCCCGGTAGCGGCTTGCGACAATCGCAGCCCGCGTCCTTGTCGTGTGGGCAGTGGTACACCGCCTGGATGCGACCGCCTACCGCCCTGATGTCGTCCAGCATCCTGTCATGGATGGCCTGCAAGTCCCGTTGCGTGTAAAGTCCCCGCGCGATGCCGCGCTGATTGGTCACCACCACGATCTTCCCAAACCGCTTGGACAGTGTGGCGACGGCCTCCAAGACGCCTTCGTTCCACACCCATTCGCCCCAATTGCGGACATATCCGTCGACAATGCGCTCGTTCAAGACGCCATCGCGGTCCAGAAACAGCGTCCAACTCCGGTCGATCTATCTCGGGAAGTCGCTGCGGATCATGGTTTCTGGATTATGTCGGCCAATTCATGGATCACGCCACAGAAATAGTCCCAGCCAAAGCGCGCCTTTTCCTTGATCACCTCGGCAATCATTCCCGCTTCACGTCCATTTTCATAAAAATCGACCAAGGCATCGGCAATCGCGGTGGCTGCGACCTCGGTCACATAACCCACGCGACCGTGGGGCACGATCTCGGGCAAGCCGCCGACATTGGTGACGAGCATGGGCTTGTGAAAATGGTAGGCGATTTGGGTGACCCCACTTTGGGTGGCGTCCTTGTAGGGTTGCACGATCATGTCGCTGGCGCAGAAGTACTTGCCGACTTCGGTGTTAGGGATGAAATCGGTGCGCAACACGAGCCGGTCGGCGATGCCCAGTGCAGCGATGAGGTCGTCATAAGGCTTGGAACTCGTGTAGAATTCGCCAGCGACGATCAATTTCACGGGTTTGCCTGCCAATCTTGGGTCCGCCATGGCCTGCAAGGCAAGGTCGAGCCCCTTGTAGTCGCGGATGAAGCCAAAAAACAGCAAATAGTTGAAATTGGCATCCAAACCGAGTGATTGCTTGGCCGCTGCCTTCTCATAGCTCTCCCCAAAATTGTCGTAGATCGGATGTGCCGCAAAGACGACTGGCTTGGACGTGTGGAAACTGTGGATGTCTTGCTCCACGCTGCGGCTCATGGCCACAAAGGCGTCGACGCTGCGCGCAAAGTAGCGGATGAGCTTCATGTCGCCGATGCGCTTCTCGTGTGGAATCATGTTGTCGACGACGGCGATCACCTTTGTTTTCCCGTTTTTGCGCGCTTTTCGGGCGATGGTACCGAGGCTCGGGCCGATGAAGGGGATCCAAAATTTCATCAGGATCAGGTCGGGGGCCATGTTGCGCAGCTCCTTCCCGATTTTGAGCCAGTTGAATGGGTTGACCGAATTGACTTTGATGTGGATGTCGAGACCTTGTGGTGCCGGCTCCTCAGACATTTGGGTCTTGCCGGGGAATAGGAAATTGGGGTATTGGAGGCTGAAGGTGAATACGGTGACCTCGTGACCCTCTGCGATGAATTCCCTGGCCATGCGCTCATTGAATGTCGTCAAACCTCCCCTGAAGGGGTAGGTCGTCCCAATGATCACGATCTTCTTCTTGGCCATAGAGGCTGTATTTTCCCGCAAATTACGCCCCAAAACGGCGAATTCAAATGGTTTGTTGTGAAGAAACGTAAACGCTGACCCTCAAAACGGGATTCCGTCTTCGTCCGTCTCTTCGTCGCAGTCCTCCTCGGCGTCATCTGCAGCGCTTTCACCCGCAAAATCCAGTTTCCTCAGGTTCGCCAGGTCTTGGTTGGCCTTGGCAAAGTCCTCTGGAATGCCGATGTCAATGAAATAACCCTCCTGCCGGTAGCCATTGAACTTCAATTTCTTGACGTAGCGCTCCAGGATTTCCTTTTCAAAGCTGAACTTCTCGGGGACGTCCACCATTTCCCACAATTTGCGGTCGATCACATAGACGCCGGCGTTGATGAGGCCGCTCGCCATCGGCTGCTTCTCGCGGAATGCCACGATCCGCTCGTTTTTATTGAGTTCGACCGTGCCATAGCGATCAAAATCCTTCATTTCCTTGAGCGCCATGCTGATGAGCCCACCCGGATTGAGCATGTTGTGAAGCTCCCACAACATGAAAAGGTCGTGCAGGAACAGCGTGTCGCCGTTGAGCACAAGCACGTGTTGCACCTTGGTCTTCTCAAATGCCAGTTTGATGCCGCCACCCGT
>JANMIM010000103.1:0-2222 GCA_031375795.1 Bacteroidota bacterium | reverse complement strand
AGGCCTACCGCAAGATGTTTGACCTCCACGACATCCAACGCGAGATCGCCCGCAATTTTTACCAGCCAGAGGAGTATTTGGCAATGTTGAGGGTACTCAGGAGCAAGGAAGTCTGGCTCAAAGAGGTTGAGCACAACCTGCAGCGATACAGGGAGCTTTTTGACACAGCCTCCATCGCCCAAAAAGTTCCTTCGAGCATCAGGATGACCATGATCAACTCCATCCTCACCCACGAATTGATGCAGAATGAGTCGGAGTGCAGGTCTGTGAGTGCCAAGTTGTATTTCTTTCGTACCTGGAACCATCTCTACAGCATTCAGGGCATGGAGACTGGGTGGAAATTCTTCAACCAGCGCCTCATCCAGATTTTGGAGGAAAATGATTTTTTGCTGGCAGACCCCGGCAAACTGCTCGTGTACATCAACGCCATCACGGAATACGGCCTCAATGCCATCGCCTCCAGCGAATTTGCTGCGGCGATGGAGGCTGCGGAGAAGTTGAAGGCTGCGCGAAAACAGCTGAAGACGGGAGACTCCGAGGCGCTGATGCTGAGCCGCTCATGGAAGCTGCAGTTGGTGTATTGCCAGAAGAGATTGGATGAAAAAAACGGACTCTTGGCCGTCGAGGCAATCAAGGATCTGCTGAAACGGTTTCGCGGGAAACTCAGCAAGACTGAAACCATGGAGTTGCGACATATCACCGGGTCGTTTTTGCTCACCATCGGCAAGTCCTCCGAGGCCCTGCCTTGGATCCTGAGCCTGCGCGACGACAAATTGGAGTCGAGCCGGCCCGATCTGCACTACTTCTCCTGGATCCTGTTTCTGGTCACGCACTACAATCTCGGCCACATCGATGTGATCGAGCAGCAGTTGCCGGGCACGGTCCACTATCTGCGTGAGCACAAGACCCTTACGCCATTCATGCGGTTGCTGATCAATTTTTTCAAGAAGTCGGTCTCGGTGCGCAACCGTACCGAGGAATTGGCCTTGCTGGAAAAGTCGCGCACCGATCTCAATACGCTTTTGCAAGAGGATGGTGACCTCAGGGTCCTAGAGCTATTTGACTTGCTGGCTTGGTTTGGTTCCCGCATTGCCGGTGTCTCTTTTGCCAAATTGGCACGAAGCTGAGCGGAAATAGGCTCACAGCATGCACTTCTTGGGCCGTTTTCATACCTGGGGTATGTGCTGGTGCCGGTTGATCTGGCAGTAGAATTATTTCCGCCTTGCAAGGGCGATTGCGAGGCGGATGCGTTCAAAAAATGCTTATTTTGTGCCATGCAAAAGTCAATGATCGAAACGATTCAGGAAATACGAAGCTTTGTGAATCGTAGGGAAGTTCCCTCGATGCACGTGGGATTCCTATTGGGAAAACCGCGCGCTGCCCCGATGTTTGGATCGGCACGCCTCACCCCGTTTGACAAACGGTTCTCGACGGTCGCGTTGAGCATGTTTCCCAAGAACATGAACATTCTCAAGTCGTTGACCCTTTTTTGCGAAAACAACCCCATCAACCTCACAGACCTGGTGGCTGGTTTTGGGGATTTTTCCACGGTGTACGAGGAAAAGGCAAATCTCACGCGCATTGTTTGGACGAATTTTGAGGAATCCGAGGCGGTGGAATCCTTCGTGGTGGTGATCGAAGGCTACCAAATGGAAAAGCATGAGGGCGGTTTGCTGTTGCACCAAGGCAATGGCGCGACCGTAGTCGTGCCGCTGTCGGAACTGATGCTGCCGAGTTTTACCTTCGTTTTCAAGGAGTTTGAAAGGCCGGAAGACAAAAAAAACAGGAACCCGATCTATCGGTAGTGTGAGGGAGGGCTTTGGCGGGGCTGCGAATGTGCGATTCCCCCAGCGGATTGAGGGCATTGGGAGATGATCGGTACGGAAAAGAATCGAGGCGTTGCTTACGAATCAATTTGACGACTGAATCGATGGCATTGCCCTGAGTTAAATCATTTTCCACACTTTTTCAACTTTATCCACAATATTTGCGTATTGAAAACAATGCGCAAGGCACTACCATGGAGTTGTTTGGTCTGCGGGATACTTTGGATGTATCTCGGAAGCACCCTATTTGCCCAAGCGCCTCAAATCGGGCAAAACCTCGCCTCGCTCGTTTACCTCGACGGCCGCAACGTCATCGAAAACGCCCAATTCAACCTGCAGCGGGATCAATTGCTCAGCTTGGAAACATTTGACCTGCTTCCCAATTCCGCCCTTGAG
>JANMIM010000079.1:0-13477 GCA_031375795.1 Bacteroidota bacterium | reverse complement strand
CTCCATCACAGGCTGCCCCGATTTCAACGCCTTCTGCTTCCTCTTGGGATTCCCCTTCCCAAAAAACTCATTCAATTGGTCAAAATCCTTTTTGTAAAACAAGCCTGTGCCGCGCGAAACCTGGTTGGAACTTGTGAGGCTAAAGTCCTCACGGTTGAAGATCTCCATCACCATTTGTCCTGCATTTGGATCCATCGACCCAGTCTTGTCTGGCTGCGGGAGAATCTTGATGAGCACGCTCAAATTGCCCAAGCTCAAGTTTCCGGACGTGCTACCGATCAGGGTTCCATTTCGCTCCACCGTCACACGATCGTTGAAAAGCCTGGCCGTGAGCGCAACCTGCACATCCTGGAATTGTGTGGAATTGACCGACACCCCGACTTTGGGATCGTTGAATGCTTGCGACAACCAATTGTTGACCTGGTTGGAGACCAACTCGGAAATACTGGAGGTCACACCTGCCGCTGCCGTGCTGCCGCCCCCTCCCCCGCTGCCGGTAAATCGGCCAAACATCAGGAGGCTCACCACCTGTTTGTTGAGCTCCTGCTCGTCAAACTGGATTCCCCTGAAATAGGAGGCCAATCCGAGCACATCCTGGCTGGAAATTTGATGCAATTGCAGTTCCAATCCGATTTCTGGCGCCATCAAGGAGCCTTTCATGTGCATGACGACGTCGATCGACACGCGGCTTCCACCCTGGCCGTTGGGAAAGATGGCACTGATGTCTGCCCCCGGCACGTTGTACAAGGCATCCAGGTCCAGCAGCGCTTCAAAGGGGTCCCCGTTCCATACGATGCTCCCGCCTTTGTTCACATCAAACTTCTTGTTGAGCACGCTTTCCATCGTGAAGTGGTAGTCGCCCTTGTTCACGGTGTAGGCGCCAAACATGTTGAATTCCCCGTCCTTGGTGAGCACGACGGTGATCGTCCCCTCCCCCGTGGCCTCGATGATGTCGCCTGCAAACTCGTCAAAGATGAGCCGCACCTTGGTATTCTCACGGGCATGGACGATGAGCCTCATCTGCATGCCATTGTAATTTGGCTTGGGAGCCTTGGAAAGCGTGTCGCCCTCGCGGATAAAATTCACAAAATCCAGGCGGTTGGCGCTGGTGTAACTGCTGATCGGGATGTCCAACCACGAGCCATCGCCACTGTTGACCCAGGCGTTGATGATCGGCGAGAGTGCATTTCCGGTGATGGTCGCCGAGTCCCCGTCGAGGACCAGGTGGCCATAAAAGACGTCGTTGTCCTTTTGCCGCGTGTCCATCAACAGGAGGTTGTCCAGTTCCTTGATCGACAAATCCAAGCGTACGCCGCTGGTGTCGTTGTACCAAACGTAGCCGCTCAGCTCGGCAGAACCGTTCAGGGTATCTTGCAAGACGAGGCGTGAGATGCTGATGCGCTCATGGTCAAAATTGATCTTGCTTTCACCGATTCGGAATGGATTGTTCAGGTAATCGACCTTGAAGGAGGTATTGGCCAATCGCGCCACGCCGTCCAATTCGGGTTTTTGGGAGGTGCCCCTGATCTTGAAATCGTCGAGCGACACCTGGCCTTCCAGATCGCTGAGATAGCCCTCCACAAAGGGTCCGATCCAAGAAAGCTGTATCGAGGAGGAGTCCGTGTCAAAATACAAGGAGTCTGTCTGCACATTGTACCAGCCTTTGACGATCACGGAGTCCTGGTTCCAGTGGCCCAACACGGCACGCATCCCTGCCGACTCCGGCCCATAGATAAAGGGCCATCCAGCAGAGAATTTCAGGCCCAGGCTGTCGACTTTCTTGTACCTGAAATTGACCACTTCGCCGCCACCGTAGATGGCGGGCTGCTCTGTGAATAGGTTCCAGGCTGCAAATGATGCATGATCCAGCACGCCGTCGACGTCCTGGGTGCTGTCGAGGATCGCCAGCACATTGCGCAACTTGAGCTGCTGGATGTTGAGCTTCAGCACATCCTTGCGATCGATCGAGGCAATGCCGTCGATGGAGATTTCCTGGCCTTCAGAGGAGAGTTTGAGACCTTGGACATGGTATCGCGAGATCACCGAATCGGGGTAATTCTTACCCAGGCTCGGCGGCCGCTCCAAAAGGTGGTTGATGGAATTGTCCTCTGCAAATCGCCACACCTTGCCACGGATGGATATTTTGGATTCATTGGCACGGATGCGCGAATTGATCTCCCCGTTACGCTGGAAATTGGTCTGGGCACTGATGATGTATTCGCTCCCAATCTCGGGTTGGGATGCCCGCAGGAAATAGTCGACTTCATTGGCATCTGCAGTGGGTTCAAAGGAGACGTTTGCAAAATGCACCTCCTTGCCGATGCTCAGTTGACGCATGTGTACAAAGGCCTGGCCCAGCAGGTAATTTTGCGTACCGTCTTTTTGGATGGAAATAAACACTGAATCATTGTCCATCCCGATCTTGTCGTACCCTGCCGAGTCTGTCGCGATCTCGATGTCGAGTTCGTCGACCGATCCATGCTCGAAACTCGCGCGCAACTCGGTGCCGGGCCGCAGGTACAAGGGCACCTGAAAAAACGCCAGCACATGGTTCAATTCCTGCTTGGTGCGAATGGTGTCCAAGAGCTTGAAATCGGTCGTATCGATCACCTTATGGGCATAATACGCGGTGGTGATCGAATCATTGTTGGCAATGTACAACTGGGCCTCCCGGGCGAGGCTGCTCACGACACCGATGGCATTGAGGTATTTGAATTTCCCTACCATGTCCATGTCGGCCACCGAGCTGCGCAATTTGATCAGGTGCCGGCGATCCAAATCGCGCTTGCTGGTCAGGACGATGTTGTTCATGGACAGGGAGTCCTTGCTGCCTCGCCGATTGAGGTTGGCTTGCAAAAAGCGTAATTTCCCCGTATAGTCCTCCAGCTCAGCACCTTCAAAGTCGATGTTCATGACCGCCGAGAGGTACACGGAGTCGTTGGGAATCAAATCATAGTGGGCCATGTCGAGGTTTGCAACGTCGCCGACCACAAAAAAATGCTGGGCGGAATCAGGCACGTCGATGTCCACGGTCACCGATGCATTTCCTTCACGGTCCACGACATCGACCTCGCCCGTGATGTGGTAGCCGCGCAGTTTGAGGTCCTTGGTAAAGACGTCGTCGATGTGGTGCCCCTCGATGTCTGATGCATGGAGCTTGCCATCGATGTCGGCCACCATTTTGCCCCATTCGGCACCCGATCCCTTGATCTTGCCTTCAAAGTTGAAATAGCGCGATTGGATGGGCAGTTCTGCCTGCAGCGCGACGAAATTCATGTTTTCGGTGCTCACCCAGCCATCGTAGGTGATGTCCCGGGCCTTGGGCGGCAATATGAGGTGCAGGTTGGAGTTGAGGTTGCCAAAGGCAGAGGTCATCTGGGCATCGACGACAAAGTCATTGATGCCACCCAAAAATTTGCCATTGATGCCACAGGTGCCAAAGCGCGACATCCATGCCGGCAGGTTCATCGTGGGAAGCAATTTCTTGACCTCGGCAAAGCTGAACCTGCTGTCCTTGAACTTGATGTCCATGAGGATCGCGTCGCCCTTGGTGTATTCATACAGGCGTGCATCGAGGTGCAGGTGGGTGTTGTCGAGGTATTGCACCTCCAGCTGTGGTGCCTTGATCTGGGTCAGATTTCCTGCGATCGGGCCCCGCAACTTCACGATGCCATGCAAGGGCACCTCGGTATCGGGCAGCAAGGTCTGCAATTCCTCAAACGACAAGACACCCTGCTGGATTTCCATCTTGAACCGCAGCCGATCACCATCGGTATAGTCGGTGAGCGCTATCTTGGTGCGCAACCGGGTGTGCTCCATGAGACCGATGAAAAGCGAGTCGGAATAGATCGCATCCATGTCGCCCATCACATCGCCTGAAAGCAGCAGTGGCTGCGCGAGGGGCATATCGCTGGGCAGCAACTTGTTGAGGGTCCTGAAATCAAATTTTGAGGGCCTGAAATGCGCTGCAAATACCGGGAAGAAGCCGACATCCCCACTGTCACGGCGCACATCCTCCAACTCCGCATCAAAATCGAGCAGGGTATGCCCGACTTCCAGGCGCGCATTCTCCAAGCAGATTGTGAGCCGGGATGGTGCGCGTGGTTTGAGCTTGATCAGGTAGTCGGCACTGAGCGATTGGATCACTTGCTCGGAATTCACCTCCTTCAAAGACAGCCCCTTCACGTGTCCATAGAGGTCTTGCTCGGGCGAATAATGGAAGCCGAGGTGCCCATGGATTTGCTGCACGTTGAGGTTGGCGAAATTGAGCTTGGGGCTGGGTTTGAGCAGGCTGTCGCTGAGGGTGGAATCGACCATGCTGAAGATGCCGCCCCGCAGCTCGATGTTGGGGATGCTCAGCTGCAATTTCAGTGGTTTGGAGGGCGTCGTGTCGGGATCGTCGCTGCTGAAAATGGAGTAATTCCAGACCGAATCGCTGCGGCTGCGGTACAAATGGCCCTCGGGCTCCTCCAAGACGACATTGCTCAGGCGCACGGTCTGCACCTGCTTGGGCCTGAGGAGGAAATCGAGCAATGAAAAGGAGGCGAAGCCGATCTTGAGCCGCTTGAGCGCAAACATCGTTTGCGCCTGCTTGTCAATCATCTTCACATCTGCCAGCACCAGGTGGGCTGGCAAGTCAATGTCCACGGCCCCGATCTCCACGGGGACGCCCAAGGCATCGCTCACCAGCCCCTGCACAAAGGGAACCAACTGGTTTTGAGCCCATGTGGAGCGTATGCCCCACAGCGCCAGCAAGAGCAGCAGGCACAGGAAAACCGCGATGGCCCGCAGCGTGCGGAGGGTATTTTTGATGAACCGCTTCAAAGCTTTGTAAAGATAGGGATTCGCAGCCAGTGCCGAGGCGATGGATTCGTGGCATGTCCAAATTTATTGCGTGATCGGCATTTTCGTTGGTGCGACTTGTGAAAATCCTATATTGTATCATTGTTCACCACTAAAACCATCAGCTATGCGTCGCATTGTCCTCATTCTTCTTGTATCCCTGTCTACCCTGGCAGGTTGCAAAAGCAGCTTGGTCTCGGCAGAGGAATTGGCTAAGCAAAAGGCCATCTATGAAAGCCAGACCAAGGCCATCCTGGAAACCAACGGGGCCACCCAACCATATAGATTCCTTTCCAGCATCACCGAGGCAGATGTCGATGCCGAAGGCTATGTGCGCATGGTCACCTGGACGGATCGGAATGCGGCAGAAAAATACTTTCCTGCCCCCGGCTCGCAGCACACCATGGGCACGCACCTCACATGGGTCACCAAGGTGTCCCAGATGAAGGCCGCCGCCAAAGAACTTCACTTGGACAAACTCAAAGGGCAGCGATTGCCGCTGCGCATGGAACAATTGCTCGGCATACCGCCCGCGTGCGACACGACCGGCACCTTCATGGAAATCCTCGTGCGCCCCGCAGATTTGTTCAGACCATGCCGCGACCCAGAGATCAACGACTGCGAATGCGCCCTGCAATTCCCCACCGGCGCCTACTCCACCCCCAATCCTGCATACACCACCATGTATGAAGGACTCATCACCTCCGCCAATGGCTATCCATGGACGCGCTTGGGTTACACCTGGGACTGGCAAGCCAAAAGCAACCACTTCGGCCCCAGCGAATACATCATTTACCCAGGCGCCGTCGTCAAGATCGTCTCCAAGACGCCGGCGGCTATTTGGGTCAAAAATCCCTGAGCGGAGAATCGCAATCCCTGCAACGAAGCAAGGCCGAGTGGTATGATGCAAGGCGTCTTAGGGCGGCTCGGCATGGGAAAATGATGGGAGCTGACGATGCCTTTTGGGAATAGACCTCATTTGCATAGCTTTGTTTGCAGAACCATTTGATGCCATGATGAAAAATACATTTCCATACAGATCGCTGAGGTTTTGCCCCTGTTTCACAGGCCTATGGCTGCTCATTGCGCTCGGTACTACCCACCTCGCTGCCCAGAACAAGGTCCAAGTGGTCACCGACGCCAATCAATTGCAGCATGTGCGCCAAACGCTCAATGATTCTACGCAAAGGGACTATCTCGAGGGGCTGGTCCACAACGACAAGCGCGTCATTGCCTACATCAAAAATGACCTTAGCTCGAGCAAAACGGCGGCCAATTTGAGGGGATTGTACCCACTTGGGTTGGATGTCGACATCCCTGCAGAGGCGATCGACGATGCAATGCGGCGACTGGTCTATGCGCTCCTCGACAAATCGTTTGTGCGCATCGTGGCGATTCCAGCCGTGCCGGTCGTCGATCCAGAAAATGGCCATGTGAAGCTGGAAGCGATGCTGAACCGCGGCGTTTCTGACCCGTCTGAGCTAGGAATGCTGATCACTAGCCTTGGAAAATGCAAGCCTCATCCATCATCCATCGACCTGTTGCTGCGACGGCTACAAAAGCGCAAGGGCATGGGACCCGATCAATATCTCAACGGAGAAACGTCATCGCTTTTGGTGGCGCTCTTGTGGCAGTTTGCCGCCGCTACCGACGAGCAGGCCAAACAAATCGCGCAAGCGATCCTTGATTTCGTAGAGACTTCCACCGTTTCAAATCTCATCGAGCAAGACATTGTAAGGTATTTTTCCGCTCGTCCGACGGCTGAAATGTTGGGCTTTTTTGAAAGCAGGCTCGATGACAGGGATTTTTATCCTTATGCCCTCGTGGGGTATGCGAAATTGCAAGGACAACCCGCGCAATCACTTGTGTTGAATTACTTGTTTGAGAAAGCACCATCACTCATGCTATCGTCGGCAATCGCTTCAGCTTGGGCTGAGGATCAGGAACATGTCCTCACATTGTGGCTCACAATGTTTGATAAAATCGATGAAGATACAGATCAGCATATTGTCCTTGCCAATATTTGGAACATGGGTGGTGAGGCGATGACGACAAGATTTTTGAATGCGATCCATGATTCGCCCGACTACGATCGTCTTCAAAATTATTATGCTTGGGAGTTCCTGCCACTTCAACCCGATACCCCACTGAAGAAGCGCGCGGCTGGGCTTTACAGCTTGGGCTTGGTACCGCAAGAATTGTCGGACTCCACATTGGAAACCATTCGCGAATCGATTCGAAAAACGGGATATTACAATATCACTGATCGACTCCTGAATCAAATGCCTGGCATGGCCTCAAAGTACATTGGGTCGAATCCGGGAGTGGTTTACAAGGAATTCATCGAAGGCACGCTGCGCCGCGCGACCCTTGGAAAATTGGAGGACTTGGAATGTTATGTGGAAACGAGCGAAGCCAACGATTCCGAGATCAGCAAAGTTTGGATTTTGCTGCACGATCGTGGTTACGTTTTTGAGCCGAAGTCAACGAAAAATATGCCTTATGACCTCGCAGCGATCGAGCAGGCAATGGAAATGGTCTGTGACGATGCAGGAATAGAGGAACGATTTGTCCCGATCAATTTTGGCGACGAATATCTAACGTATCTCTTTGCAAAGCCTGAAATTGCGAAGCAAGGCATTGCGGTTTTGGGGTTGAAGGGGAGATGAAGGATGAGTTGAGAGTTGAGAGTGCAGAGTTGAGAGTTTGCAGCTTTTGCTGCTGGTTTGGATTCAGAGTTTAGAGGTAGTAGGTAGTAGGTAGCAGGTTTTGGGTGGATGCTTTTCACTTTTCACTATTCACTTTTCACTCATCAATCTCCGTTTTCAATTTTCCATTCTCCATTTTCAATTTTCAATTAGCTATGCGCTGTATGCCCACCATCCTCGCCATCGAGTCCAGTTGCGACGAAACTAGCGCTGCCGTCATTCAAGACGGCAAGGTGCTCTCCATTGTCATTTCCTCCCAGCTGCAGCACAGTGTCTATGGCGGTGTGATCCCTGAGCTTGCGTCGCGCCTGCACCAGCAGCGCGTGGTCGCGGTTACACAGGAGGCGCTCGCGGCCTCGGGTGTGGACAAGCGCGCGCTGGACGCCATCGCCTTCACGCGCGGACCCGGCCTCGCGGGCGCCTTGCTCGTCGGCACTTGCTTCGCAAAAGCCTACGCGCTCGCCCTCGACATTCCCCTCATCGAGATCAACCACATGCAGGCCCACGTCCTCGCCAACTTCCTGAGCGACAGCCCCCCTGCCCTGCCCTTCCTCTGCCTCACGGTGAGCGGCGGCCATACCCAGATCGTGCTCGTGCGCGACTACCTGGACATGGAGATCATCGGGCAGAGCATTGACGACGCGGCGGGCGAGGCCTTTGACAAGGCCTCCAAGGTGATGGACCTCGGCTACCCCGGCGGACCGCTCATCGACAAACTCGCCCAAGGCGGCGACCCCAAGCGCTTCGCATTCCCCAAACCCAATATCCCGGGCCTCGATTTCAGCTTCTCTGGCCTCAAGACCAGCCTGCTCTACATGCTGCGCGACGAGCTCAAGCTCAATCCCAACTTCATCGAGGAAAACAAACACCACATCTGCGCCAGCTACCAGCGCCGCATCGTGAGTTACCTCCTGGGCCGCTTCAAGGAAGCCGCACAACTCCACAACATCACCCACCTCGCGATCGCAGGCGGTGTGAGCGCCAACAGTTCCCTGCGCAAGGAATTCAAGGAAATGTGCCAACGCAAAGGCTGGACCGCCCACATACCCAGCTTCGAATACTGCACCGACAATGCCGGCATGATCGCCATCGCCGCGCACTACAAATACCTAGCCGGGCAGTTTTCGGACCAATATGCGGTGCCGTTTACCAGGGAGAAAAACCAGTTTCTGGAGGCTGGGGTGAACGAGTAAGGAGCAGAATTCGCAGAATTTTCAGAATCGGTGTTGGGGGTGAATTTTGAGTTCGGTGACGAAGCTTCCTCAAATCCCGAAAAACACGTAAATTGGCCACATGTACTTGAAATCGATCCATATTAAGAACATCAGAGGCATCGAGGACTTCAAAATGGAGTTCCCCGAAGGTAAGGAAGCAGGCTGGCACGTGCTACTCGGGGCGAATGGATCTGGGAAGACGACAGTGTTGCGGGCGATTGCGTTGGCGTTGATTGGGCCAAAGGAGATTTTGAGAATGAATCCGGCAAGCTGGGAATCGTGGGTTCGCCAAGGGGGTAATGGCAAATCCGGGATTTCATTCCAAACAAGGAATGAGTGGGCCTTCGGAAATGTGAATGAAATATCATCTAGTAAAAGCTTCCAAGCATTGGAAGGTGATGGAGAATTAGCAATCACGAAAGATGAGGTTGGTCGCCTATTTGATCTGGGTGGGACATTTCACTTCATCAATACCGATAAGAAAGGGGATGGGTGGGCCAATAACGAAATGGAATTTTCAGCTGGATTTGGCCCTTACCGAAGATTTTATGGTGGAGATGAATCCCTTGTAAAAGTCTATCGAAACAATCCTACACTTGGAGCCTATCTCACATTGTTCAAGGAGGAAGCAGCACTCACGGAAACTTGGGTTTGGCTTAAAGATCAACTTACAAGAGCACATTCTGGGCGAATAGCGGAGCGTAAACTAGCAGAATTTGTTTTGAATCGCACTAGGCACTTCATCAATACTGCAGGGCTACTTCCAGAAGGATATTCCTTTTACGAGGTGACAGCAGATGGCGTTTTTTTCAAAGATGGGAACAACTGTATTCTTTCACTTTCCGAATTGAGTGAAGGTATTAAATCTGCACTGAGCATTGCCTTGGAATTGATCCACCTGATTGTTACGAAACATGATTTCGTTAATGGCGATAAGACAGATTGGGTAATTGGAATGATGGGGCAAGAAACTATCGACAAGGAAGGACTTGTCCTCATAGACGAGCCCGACGCCCACCTCCACCCAGACTGGCAAGCCCGCATCGGCACTTGGTTCCGCAAAGTCTTCCCCAACATCCAATTCATCGTCGCCACACACAGTCCGCTCGTGGTCAGAGCCGCTGGCGACGACAGCCAAATCTGGTGGCTGCCAGCTGCAGGTAGCGAAGAAAAGGCGCGTTTGATCCAAAACGGCGAGCGCAATCGACTTGTTTATGGAAATGTGCTGGATGCTTATGGAACAGAGGTTTTTGGAGAACAAGCGGGCAGATCCCCAGAAGCAAGGCAACTGATGCAACGCCTTGCCAAGCTTGAAACCATGGCACTCTTCAACAAGATCGATGGCGCTGGACTTGCTGAAATTGAAGTGCTTAGAACCAAATTGGATCTATGAAACGGGTCCAAATAGATGAATCGGTCCTCAAGCCAAGGACAAGAAACACTTTGGCAAGCAATCAAAAAATGCTAGACAATGTTCCGCTTGCCGAATGGGATAGAAAGGTCTTTCTGGCTGACAAGAAATGGAGCAAACGCCCAAAAGCTGCATTTGCCGACGTGTTCAAAAATCTGCTGGAAGCAAGTCCCGGGAAACGGTTTTGTTGCTATTGCCAGCATGATCGCGCAAAGGAAGTCGAACATATATTCAACAAGAAGCTTTTTCCTGAACGCACATTTATTTTCTCCAATTATGTCCTCACATGTCACTATTGCAATGGGAAAAAGCAGGACGCATTCGCTGTTTTTAAGGTGGACGATCCCGATGCAGTCACCATTTTTCCGAAAGCTGGCCCGAAAACCATTCCAGAAAGCACTTCAAACGTATTCATCGATCCTCGCAATGAAGATCCAATGGATTTTTTCGTCTTGAACCTCAGCACAGGATATCTTGAAATTCCATTCGACGAGGCTTCAAAAGAGTACAAAAAGGCCCAATACACCCTAGACCTACTGGAGCTCAACATCGATCGTGAGCTTCCCGACTTACGCAAATCTGCGGTTCAGGACTACATCAGTGATTTGGATAAATATATCAAGGCCAGAGAAAGTTCATCTTACTCCGAATTGGCACAATTCGTTCCTTGGGAACTTTTTCCGATTGACACGAATGTTGAACTCCAAGATTGCAAACAGATTGTCATAAATCACTGGTTTCACCGCGTGCAGACACGTCATTTCCCCACGATTTGGGAGGAAATGAAGCGACAATTTGGCTTGAACCCAACTTATTTTGGCGCTAGACACCCACAGATTGCAGCCCTCCTATCTCAAGTTCCAGAGTTGCTTTAGGCTACTCCAAAAACGAAAATTCCCAGAATCCAGCACCAAGCTGAATTCTGGAAATTCCGAAAATTCTGTAAATTCTGCTTATGTTTTCTGTACCTGCTGATTGCTCACATTCACCCCCTTCGCATCATACACCTTCACAATGTAACGGCCCGAGGGCAGGCCCATCAGGTCCAAGAGCGCTGGATTTGCGCTTTCCAGGAGCAGCCTTCCTGTGAGGTCGTAGACGACTGCTTTGCCGAAGCGGAAGCCGCTGTAGCTGATCAGGGAGTAGTTGGTGGTGGGATTGGGGTAGAACTGCACCGAGGGTTGCTCGGCGATGTCGCCATCGGCGGCGCCTACCGTCACGGACCTAAACAATGCGTTGATGTTGTCGCCGACCATCTTGCCGAGGGTGATCGCGAAGACGTCGCTGAATTCGTAGTGGATGCCGCCATACAGGCGTGATGTTGCAGCCTCGTAGGCAGCCTCGTCAAAGCAGCTGAAACTGCGTGGCCCGCCGTGCAACGCGCCGTGGGTATTGTCGGTAAAGCTGTAGCTCGTGCCGAGGAGGTCATTCATGACGCTGGTCATCGCGCCAGATTGGGTGCTGTGACCACTTGTGTACTCAGGAAATGGCGGGGTGCCGATCAATGACAGCCATGCCGTGTCGATGTTGGCGCGGATATAGGTCACGGGCCGCAAAAGATTGTAGGTGTACTTGGTCTTCCAGCAAGAGATGAAGGCATCGGTCTGTGACATGCCGAGCTTGGCGTAGGCGTAGGCAGCCCAACCCAGATCCAAGTTTTCGCTGTCGATGCATTGCGTCAAGATGGAGATGCTGTGCCCGGGAGGCGTGACTGTGCCGCCGCCGTCTGCCCAATACTTTGCAATATTGACTTGCCCAGGCGAGAGGTCGTTGACGGTGGCATAGACATGATAAGCATAGGCATAAAAGGCCGAATTGGTATCGGTGGAATAGGTCGGCGGCGCGGTCGGAATCACAGGCGATTGCACGCTCGCCGCGGTAAATGGCCGGTTGTCGCCCCAATGCGGTTGCAATGCTGCTGCAAATGCAGGAGGCGTAGGCACCCACATGCCTGCGCCGGTCGGCGGCACGTAGCCAGGATCGGTATTGCTGGCATAGCCTTGGTGGCCACCGTCGGTCTTGGACCAGTTGTACACGTCGAGTGCGACTGCATCGCCCAGGGTTTTGGAAACGGCATAATTCGCGTTGCCCATGTACATGTTGTTGTAGCGGTCGCGCAGGGCGTGGATCGAATCCTTGAGGACGGCCGAGGCATTGCCCCAGAGGCTGTCCACGATCGTAGCCATGCAATTATTGGCGACTGTGGGCCAGTGATAGGACTGTCCAGGGGTAGCATCGGTGACCGAAAGGCCCGAGAGTTGGCTCTCCAGGCTGCTGCGGTTGGGCATGCCGCCGACCATGGATTCATACAGGGCGAGACCAGAATAGCCCAGCGCACGGGAGGCCACGGGCGGGGAAAAACCCGCGCCATTCTTGATCAGATAAAGCTCGCGGTTGAACCAATCCTGTGCCACTTGTGAGTCGTAGCTGTAGGCGTTTTGGGCATAACCCGAGGCGAAAGCAAGCAACAAAAAACAGACGATGTAGAGTTTTCTCATTTTTGGGATGATTTCTGGATTCTATACTGCTGCCAATTTAGTCAAAAAGACGCATTTTCCTAAATCCTCACCGATTCCAACGCCTGAATTTGATCCAGCGCAGGATTAAGTATTTTTAAGAATCGGATTCGCCAACCATTCCATTAGCGGAGCGTATCCTATCAACAAATCCATTTCGAAAATTGCATGAATTCACCAATTATCTTTCGCTCGTCCCTGGTCTTGTTGTGTTTGTTTTTTTGTCTTTCGGGCTGCAATCGTTCCCAGGAAACTGCCGCGCCAGCGATTCCCAAGGCCCTGCAGGATCCATCGTGGAGCGACATCAGCTACGAGGGAAGAGGCTACAAGGACTTGGTCGATGAGCTTTTTGAGGAGATGTTGGAATCCGATGCCTCCTTGAAGGAAACGGTGGATTCCCAGAAAGACTTGCTCCGCCGGCTGAAAATAGCGCATCAGTCATTGTATGAATCCGATGCCAAGAGCAACCAATATTACCAATCGGCCCGCTCGCATGCCCAAAGCATGGCAGATAGCACCGCGATGCTGCAAAGCCTTGCGCGCATCGACGCGAGCGAGGCGCAGTGGCATGCACAGATGAGCGCACGCGACGCCGTTGGCACGCGCTTGACCCTGGCGATCTCGCAACTCAACGATGCCATGGAGGCCCTCAAGATCAAACTGACATTGCCGCAGATCGAGGATTATCAACGCAAGATGATGCCGGAACTGAAGGATGCTGAGGGGATTTTGGCGGAGGCGGGGGGAGTGAAAAGTGAAAAGTGAACAGTTCTGGGTTTTGGGGGC
>JANMIM010000020.1:0-5659 GCA_031375795.1 Bacteroidota bacterium | reverse complement strand
GGGGGACCCCCCCCCCGCCGGCAAACCCGGGGCCGGGCCCGGGGCACAAGACCCCCCCCAAAACCGCGCCCCTCGAGGCGGCGCCCCCCCCCCCTAATCCACCGCGCCCCCCCTCGGGGGGGCCCGCGCCTGCATCCGGGCAGGATGCACAATCAACAGTGGCACGCAGGGAAGGAGCGCCAAGGCGAATATAACAGTCGTGTTATGTTTTTGCAAGGCTATGCCGCTCAAATTGCGGGATGGCCGATAATATAAGGGATGAGCATCTGATCGCCGAGTTCGGGGCAAGGGTACGGGCGGCACGCTACGCCGCAGGACTCACGATAGAGGACCTGGCAGCCAAGGCCGGGATCGACTACCAGCAGGTGTCTCGGGTCGAGCTGGGAAGGGTCAACACCACGATCAGCACGGCGATCGCCATCGCAAGGGCGCTGGGAATGCAGCCGGGCGAACTGCTGGACAACATCACTTGAAAAAAGGACGGCCCACTTACACGTGCCGTCACCAAAGAACCTGGAAAAAATGTTCCTCAGCGTGCGCTTCGCTCCTGAGCACGGCGCAACCTGCGCGAAATGCCATGCGGAGGCCTGGGTTCGCGCTTGAACCCGCCCGTAGCCGGCTGCCTCATGGCCAAGAAACTGGCCATTGCACCGCCCTCTGTACTGTCTGCAAAATCTCTTGTCAAATGCATAATATATTATGATAAATGCCCTACCATCCGGGCCGGATTTCAAACCTAATATTCCTTGATGTTGCGGATCCGCAGGTCGTCGCGGCCCTCGTGCCCGATGCTCGCCATTTGCCTGAATGGGTTGCATTTGGCGCATTCCAGGTAGTCGATCGGGATCACCGCCCCGCAGGCGCACCTGGCGAAGACCAGCATCCTGACGCCGCCCGACCGCGTCTCCCTGGGCCAGTCGTGGTGGCCGGGGCGATGCCAGTCGCGGATCGCTGGCGCGGATGTGCTGTCCATTTCCATCAGCCATTCCCCCTGATTCGTGGCTCGTCCCGCATCACCGGCCCCGTGCCCTCCAACAGCCAGTAGGCGCTGACCCGGTAGCGGGTCACCAGCTCCGAGACGATCCGCAGGGAGATGCCGTTCACGCCCCGCTCTATGTCGCTCACCGACTGCACCACGATCCCAAGTGCCCCTGCAAGCTCACGCTGGCTCATGCACAGCTCCTTGCGGGCCAGCCTGAACCGCATCGCGAACGAAGGGGCAGGGTCATGGATCGCCGCCAGCCCCCGTGCGCGATCCGCGCCGACGATATGGAAATCAGTCCCCACCCTTAGTGATCCATCATCTTGACCAGTTCCATACGCGCCTGGATCAGCTTGATCTTCGTACCGATCCAAAGCTTGGCCTCGGGCAGGCTGCGGTGCTCGGAGACCTGGCACTTGCCGACGATCACCCTGAAGGCCTCATGGCCACCCATGTAGGTCTCACGCATGACCTTGAAGATGCGGTGGCTGAACACCTCCACGCTCGTGAGCGCGGTCGGGCTCGGCTTCCACTCAGCGAGTGCCGCAGCCTCGACCGCGCGGAAGATCGTGCGGTCGCTCACGTAGTAGAAACGCGACAACCGCAGGCCGATGGCCGCACTGCGGCGCTCCTCGACCACGCTCTCCCAGTTCCAGTCCAGGAATATCTCCCGGTTCCTTTCTTCCAACATGTCTGCCATGGTTACCTCCTGAACGTCTTGGCGACGTTTTTGTGGACATTCTCAAATTGGGTGATGGCATCGGAAAGTTCCTTGACATTCATCTTCTGCATCTCCTTGCCCCTATAGGTGAGCATCCAAGAGCGGATGCGGGCCGAGTCGGCCTTGTTGGTCCCGGCCTCCTTCCAGCCGACCTGGTGCGCCAGCGCGAAGACCTTGCGCCGCATGCGATTCATCCGCTCGTCGAGGTCGATGAGCCAGAGGCGGAGCGCAACGGCCTCGCCCGCACCCATCTCACGGATGTGCGTCGTCACGCCGCCGGAGTAGCGGTGCACGAGCGCATCCTTCTCCTCCATTGTGTTCGTGCGCCTCAGCAGCGCCACGATGTCGTCGACCAGCTGCCCTTCAGGCCGCGTCGCCACCTCGTCATTCCTGGTGATTGCTTCCATTTCCATTTGTGCCGGCGCTTGATCGCCGGTGGGGGCGGCAGGGGGACTCGAACCCCAATGCCGTTCATGCTGCCGCCAGAAAGAACGTGGAAAAGTCAAACCCTAAATCGTCAGCAGGTGATCTTCACTGTGCTGTCACGCACCACCGTGATGCCGGCCAGCTCGGCCAGCGTGATCAGGCCACGGTCGTCGCTGGCCGAGGCGGCGAGGATCGCGGCGTGGCTGATCACTTGCTTCGTGCGAAGGAGGCCCGGCGCATTCACCAGCAGCTCGGCGACGATGGTGTCCTCCTTGGCCTTGGAGAACTTGACCTTGGGCGGGTTCTTGGCAAGGGTGATCTTGCCGGTGGCGAAGCGCTCGGTCTTGTGGACCTCGGAGAGGTTCACCTTCGCCCAGGCCTTGAGCTCCTCCTCGATCTCCTCGATCTCCGTCTCGGTCTGCATGATGTCGGTCGCATGCCTCCCGGCTGCGACCACGATCGCGGCCTTCTGCGCCGCGTCGAGTTCCTTCTCCCGCTGCCGGAGCTCGCCGAGCCGCTTGAGCTTGGCCCCGATCTCCTCCCTCGTGATGCCCGCATCCTCCCTAGGAGGTGCAGGCGCTTCCATTGTTGCTATCATATTAAAAATTGATTCTAGGTGTCTAATTGCGTGTAATCGCGGCCTTCGCTGCATCCAGCAGCCTCTGCGGGAGCTGGTTGTAGACCTGCGGGATGCAGAGCGCCGCACAGTCGGCGAGCGAGAGCTCGATGGCCAGCACCTTGTCGATGCTCCGCCCGTTCCTGTAGGCGGGGAAGTAGTGCGGTGCCTCCAGCGCCGCCTTGCGCATGATCCGCACCGCCAAGCTGCCCAACTGGGTGATCGCGAGGACCAGAACGGCCTTTCGGGTCACACGCAGGTCATTGGACTCGTGGCCGATGCCTGCAAGCTGCTTGCGTAGCTCCTCCATCTCGAACTGGATGTCGCCGTAGGCGAAGCCCCAGTCCATGCGTGTCATTATGACCTTGACGCTCATTTTGCAGCCCTCCTGACAAAGGCCGGCACTGCGTCCACGATCGCAGCCGCGTCGTGCGAGGCCTCCCACTCGGCAAGCGCCTCGACGCGGTCCACGAAGCCAAGCGCCATGCGCGTGAGCGGCACCATCCCGCGTGAATCCCAGGCCATCCGCCACCAGGCCCAGAAGTCCGGGCATTCCTGCAGGGCCTTCACATCCGCCTTGACGCACCGCAACTCGAGGTAAAGCATGCCAGCCTCGAACTGCATCAGCCTGTACTCGTCGACGGTGACGCCAAGCAGCGAGCCGCCGCCGGCCTCCACGTCCATCACGGTCTCGAAGCGGTTAGACATGGCCCAGGCCCTCCTCCATCATCGGCCCGTAGACCTCCTCCAGCGCCTCCGCATCTGCGGGGCCGAGCGGTCCCCAATGCCCGGTGCACAAATGGATCGTCTCCCGGATCGCGAAGAACGCCTCATGGTTCTTGATGCGCACCGCCCGCCAGCCGGACCGCTGGGAGGTGATGCCGTTGCCCGAGCGGGCATACGCAAGCAGCTTGCAGGCCCCCTCGTTGCCGAACTTCTCCAGCTGGCTCTGGGCCATCTGGTACGCAGTCGTGTGCGTACCTTTGCCCCTCAGCGAGATCGCCTCCAGCATCGTCACGTCGAAGTGCTGGCAGCATGCAGCCAGCACGGCCTTTGCCAGCCTGGCGTCGAGGGCATCGGCCTTCCCGATCACCCCGGCCCAGAGCTGGGCCTTGGTTTGCGGGGGCGTCGCCTTCCAGGGATTCGCGGCCAGCTCGGCGGCCAGCTCGGCGGCGCGGGCCTCGCCCGCCTTCAGCTCGTAGAACTGGCGCATGCGGGCCAGCTCGTCGCGGTGCACCGCACGGTTGGCTGATGCCTGTGCGCGGGCGGCACCGAGCTCAGTCTCCAGCGCAGAAGCCCGAGACCTTGCGGCCACGAACTCAGTCTCCTGTGTCCGGCAGCGGTCGCTGTCCTTGGAATCGCCCGCGTCGCCAACGGCCTGTGGATGGCTCGCCAGCAAGGCCAGCGCCTCGCCGATCAGCCGCCGCTCGAATTCCATGTCCCCCCGCACCTGGAGGTTGCGCTCATCGCGCAGCCGCAGGCCCCAACTGCGCTCCATGCGTCGCAGGCCCGTGATTGTCTCCTCAATTTTCATGTGCGGCCTCCTTCCTGATCACGATGCCGATCGCCCGCTCGATCATCTCCATCGTCAAGCCACCGGCTGCCAGCGTCTCAAAGAACTGGATCACACGGTACTCGGCGACCAGCGGGTTTGCGCTGTCGACAGCGCAAGGCTCGATCCTAGGGACTTGCGGAATCGCCTTGGCTAAGGCAGTTGCGGCTTCGAACCTGACGAGCGGACCCTTGTGGGATTCCGCCATCGCCTCGGCGATCACCACACCGAGCTCGTCACGCATCACGACGCGGGCGCAGAAGGATTGGATCGCATCGTTCACATCATTGGTGAAGGCCGCGATGGCCTCTTGGCCGCGCAGGGCCTCGGATTCGTTCGCGAATGCCGCCCAAACTTCGTTGAACACCTTGCCGTTGTCCAGCAGCTCCACGAGCCGCGCGGCCATCAAGGCCCTTGGGTTTTGGTTTTCATTTCCCATGGCTCAGCGGTCGTTGATTTCGTCGTAGCGGTCCATCTTGGCAATCTCCAGCTCCATGCCGCCGAGCTGCTCGATCGCCGGAAGCACCGGGCTGTCGCCTTCGTGCCACATCTGCCCGGCCAGCGCATTGCGCGAGCCGATCTCGGCGCGGATCTCGGCCAGCAGGCTGTCCCAGCCGTGGCCTGCAGGCCCGGCGAAGTAGTGGCCGTCCTGGCACATGAGCACGCACCGGCTCTCTCCTGGTTTGATGAACCACGGGGGCGTCTGCAGGACACATTGCCCCTCCTGTGAGGTCAGGATGATCGTGTCTTCCTCGTTCATCCTCGCGGTCCAGGCTCCGAGCGCCAGCTTCTCGCCGGGCTCGAGGAGCGCCTCTAGGATGTGGTACAACTCGCGGGCAGCCGGCTGCACCTCGGTCTTGAATACAAAATCCTTTTCCAGTTCCATAAAATGATAATTAAAGGGGTGAATGAATCATTTGAGGTGGTCGTCGCCCACGTGGAGCGCCATGATCACCGTGACGTCGTTGATGTTGTTGCCTGCAGCCATCGCAAGGATTGCGTTGGACAGCAGCTCATTGAGGGTACCGAAGTCGCCGCAGCGGCTGTGGATGAACTTTACAACCTTCGTGGCTGTGATGCCGGCGTAGCCGCAGAGCGTCTCGGCCTCCTCGATGCTCGGGCGGCGCAAAGACTGCCAGTAGCCGATGCGGCGCTTGACCTCGCTGAAGCCGCTCCAGCCGTTTGCCACGCCCTGCAGGATGAACTTGCGCAGGAACGGCATCCCCGCGACGACCAGCCCGCAATTGTCCTCGGTCCTGTCGCGCAGTTCCTGGATCAACGGCCAGGCCTTGGTGCCCAGCTTGCCTGCATCGTCGATGATGAAAAGGGGCCGCTCCATGTCGTTGAGAGCGGCAGCCGCAC
>JANMIM010000018.1:0-2404 GCA_031375795.1 Bacteroidota bacterium | reverse complement strand
CCCTCCAGCGTTTGCACGAGGTTGGGTTTGATGGCGTCTTTGAGCAGCACCGCCATGGCGCCTTGAGCATTGAGGTCGCGGGCATAGATCGCCTTGCGCTCAAATGTGTCGCCGACGTAGATATTGCCCATCTTTTGCTTGAGGTCGTCGAGGTCCTTGCTCAAGCACAGGATGGCCATGATCTCGGAGGCGGCGGTGATGTTGAAGCCTTCCTCGCGGGGCATGCCGCCGGCCTTGCCGCCCAGCCCCACGACGATGTTGCGCAATGCACGGTCGTTCATGTCCATGACACGCTTCCAGGCGACAGAGCGCGGGTCGATGCCCAGCGAGCGCTCGGCATCCTGGATATTGTTGTCGATGAGGGCCGCGAGCAGGTTGTTGGCCTTCTCGATGGCGGAGAAATCGCCTGTGAAGTGTAGGTTGATGTCCTCCATCGGCACGACCTGCGAGTAGCCGCCGCCAGCAGCGCCGCCCTTGACGCCAAAGACGGGCCCGAGGGAAGGCTCGCGCAAGACGACCGTCGCCTGCTTCCCGATCTTGTTGAGGCCCTCGGTAAGGCCGATCGAAGTCGTGGTCTTGCCCTCGCCGGCAGGCGTGGGGGTGATGGCGGTCACGAGGATGAGGTTGTTTTTCTTGACTTTGGCTTCGTTGATGAGGTGCAGCGGCAGCTTTGCCTTGTACTTCCCATACAATTCCAACTCATCGACGGCGATGCCCATCTTGGTTGCAATCTCGTTGATGTGGCGCAGGGTCGCAGCCTGCGCGATGGCGAGGTCGGGATCGGTGGTCATTTTCGAATCAGCCATTTTCAAGCAATTTTTGATGAATTGGGGTTGAAGATAGGATTTTTTTGGAATGCACGACCCGAATCATGGACAGGGTTTTGCGGGACAATTGGTTTCCATGAATATTTTTACCCTTCCTCCGCACAGATTCGCCCAAATTCCTGTACTTTCCCGTCAAGAAACTCCGCAAGATGAATACAAAGGCAGATATCGCTCCCCCCAAGAAAAAGCTCACGGTTGTGGACGCTACGCTGATCGTGGCCGGCTCAATGATCGGTTCTGGCGTCTTTATCGTCGCGGCAGACATGGGCCGCATGGTCGGCGGGCCCGGTTGGATGCTGGCGCTTTGGGTGATCACGGGCATGATGACGATCTTTGCGGCCTTGAGCTATGGGGAATTGGCGGGGATGTTTCCGCATGCCGGCGGGCAATATGTCTACCTCAAGGAAGCCTACAATCCGCTGGTGGGATTCCTGTATGGCTGGAGCCTCTTTGCGGTGATCCAAACCGGAACGATTGCTGCGGTCGCGGTGGCCTTTGCGAAGTACACGGGACAGATTTTTCCGATTTTCAGCGAAACCAATGTATTGATTGCTGTGGGATCCTTCAAGCTGACGGCTGCCCAGATGTTGGGGATTTTTTCCGTGTTGGTCCTCACCTTCATCAATTCACAAGGCATCAACTATGGCAAGCTGATCTTGCGTGCATTCACCTCCACCAAGCTGATCGCACTGTTCGGGATCATTTTGCTGGGTCTGCTGATTTTCAGGAAACCCGAGGTCTGGCAGGGAAACATGGAACATTTCTTTGATAACGGCAAATACACCGTGGACCCCGAGACCAACAAAGCGACCTTTACGAGCCTCACGGGCTTCGGCCTGCTCACGGCGATCGGGGTGGGCTTGGTGGGCTCGTTGTTTAGCAGCGATGCCTGGAACAATGTGACCTTCATCGCAGCCGACATCGACAATCCCAAGCGCAACATTCCCCGCAGCTTGGTGATGGGCACGGTGATCGTGATTGCCTTGTACCTGCTGGTGAACATCGCCTACCTGAACCTCTTGCCCTTCATGGGCGATCCTGCCGCCACGACCGCCTTTGGCAAGGGCATCATTTTTGCGGAAAAGGACCGCGTGGCCTCGGGTGCGGTCTCGCAGATGTTTGGTGAGAATGCCGCCACGATCATGGCCGTCCTGATCATGATCTCGACCTTCGGTTGCAACAATGGCATCATCCTCTCAGGCGCACGCGTGTACCAAGCGATGGCCAAGGACGGCTTGTTTTTTGGCATGATGAAGGAAGACAACAGCAAGAAGGTTCCGGGCAACGCCCTGTGGATCCAATGCCTATGGGCCTGCCTCCTCTGCCTCTCGGGCAAATACGGCGATTTGCTGGACTATGTGATCTTTGCGGTGATGCTGTTTTACATCCTCACGATCGCGGGCATCTTCATTTTGCGCATCAAGCGCCCCGATGCCGAGAGACCCTACAAGGCTTTTGGATATCCCATCGTGCCGGGACTTTATGTCTTGATGGCCTTGGCTTTTTGCGTGAACATTCTGTTCATGAAGCCTGAATATTCATTGCCTGGCTTGGCGATCGTGCTGGCCGGCATCCCG
>JANMIM010000012.1:0-2252 GCA_031375795.1 Bacteroidota bacterium | reverse complement strand
GTAAAAATGCACCACGCTGTCCAAGTCCATCAAGTCTCCCGGACGGTCGATCGGCATCATCGTCCCCTTGGCATCGGGCAGTATGGCATCGTCAAATCCATGGGTGCGCAGTACAAACAGGTCCACGCTCTGCCTCACCTTGGCGGCAAATGCCGAGTCGTTGTAGAGTACATATTCGTCCTCTCCTGGAGGCAAAACGAGGTATAGCAGGCAACTTTTCCCGATTTCCTTGTTGTTCAAGTCTTTCTTGATGCGCCCCAGAAACTCTGCAAAGTCGTTGCGGTGATTCCAGGAGACATTGGGGAAGTCCACCAGGATCCCCACGTGTTCGCGCTCCTCATCGCCACCCCGCCGTTCATTGAATTCATCCAGGATTTGGTCCAGGGAATTCATCAGGTTCTTTTTGGGCACCTCCGACAGAAACTGTGCCCGGTATTCGGCATCGGCATAGTCGGTGAGTGCCAGCAATACATTGAGCTCCTCATTCACGCCAGTGCCCATCTCGATGATGTCCTTGTTTCTGAAGGCACCGAGCGCAGAGTCATTGCGGGCAAATCCAGTGCTTGGATTGAGGTCATACTCCCCGATCACCAAGTCGCTAAGCAACTGAAATGGATAGTTGAGGTAAACCGAATCGTAGATCAACCATGAGGGCTCGTAGCCGATCACGTGCTTGTTTTCCTTGATTTGGCTATTTCCGTAGGAGAATGTCTTGAGTTGCTTGAACTCATACTTGAGCCAATTTCGGACCTTGAAGGTGCCACGGCTCTTGGCTTGCTTGGTAATCGGATCCCCGCAACCCTGCAACAGACCCGCCAAGATCAGCACCATGAGGAATGAAAAAAGGTATTGCTTCCTCATTGTGGCTCCTCGTTGGGATTTACTTCAAACAAGCTGCCCATGTTGGGGATCACCTTGGCGACCGAGTCTACGGGTCGAGGTGTGGTCAAGAATTGCTGGTACCGAAACATGACCGGCACGGTGGTGAGCGAGTTCAGGTTGCATGCACACAAGGACAATGCTTGCCCGGGCACATAGTGCAACACCCTCTGGGTCGCGGGCACCGTGATCTCAGAGGACCAGGTGGTGTCGTTGCCCTCCCAATCGGTCGGCTCAAACGTCGAGGACAAAAACCGCGCCTTTTCTGTGACGTTCACGATCGCAAAGAATACGCGCTCGCCATCTTGCGGCTTGGGAATCACCCCCTCTGCCCTCGTGCGTGACTTCACGGCCTTGGTAAAGGTCTGCAGGAGTCCCGTCTTGCCATTGAGCTTGCGCAGGCTGTCTTGGAAAAGGAATCGATTGATGTTTCCAGCACCGGCCCCTGCCCAAAACGTCCAGATCGTATCGCATCCCTTGCAGGCCTCTGCCGACACGCAATCGTCGGTGAGCGGCAAGTCCCAACACACACGGTTGCTGCGCGTCACGCCCAGGTTGAAGCGACCGGGAATGTTGCCCTTGATCGTGCCCTCGGCGCTGATGCATTCAAAATTGGGTCCCTCGTTGAATTCCAGGATCGGCTCCATGAGGGTGTCGAGCGTGATTTTCACCGATTCATCGATCTCGATCGTCGGCTCCTTGTAGCCGGCGGTGTTGAGCGGTATGCGTGAGATGTCCAGGTGGTAGGCATTGATCCCCTTGACGTCCTTGATGTGTGCAAATTCAAATCCAAATCGGTCCTGTCCCCCGTCGATGTCGGGCACGGTGAGCTTGGAGCCGGTTGCAATCGGTTTTTTGTCGTACTCCTCCCCTGTCTTGTACATGCTGCATACGAGGTTGGCGGGCACGGCACCGTTGGAGCCGATGATGTCTACCTGCACCTTGTCACTCGTTTTCAGCTTGAAGAAGAATGTCGTCTGCACCGAGGTATTGTCCTTGGTGAGCTTGTCGATGTAGAGGTTGTTGACGTCCAAGAGTCCCATCGGCTCGCCGCCGATGTCCATGAATGGCGAGCGCGTCTTGCGCAGCACCTTCAGGGACCGCACGTTGAGTACTTTTTCGCCAAAGCCGTCACGCTCAAACACGATGCCGACCTTGCCATTGGAGCTGCTGATGCGTATCCATCGGTTGAAGGAGGTAGGCATGAGCTTGGTCGTGCCATCGATGCTTTGCAGCGAGATGTTCATTCCCCCCTTGTCTTCTGGATTTGCGATGCGCAGGATGCAATCCTCACATTCGATCTTGATGGAGTCCTCGGGGGCAAACTGGAAGATGACCGAGCTTTGCCCCACATCTTTGTGAAACGACAGGTT
>JANMIM010001484.1:0-7424 GCA_031375795.1 Bacteroidota bacterium | reverse complement strand
GCCCCCACAGCCATGTGCCGAATCCGTTGGAATCACACGATCGTAGCCACATTGCCACAAGGATTTCGAACCAGATACATGAGCAACCCGAGACGTCTCAAACAAAAAGACCGTCAATCAGAAGAAATAAGCCCCTGTTTGTCAATGCATTAAAAACATTTGCCATCCCGATCAAAAAAAATGCACGTTCCCTTGTGGAATTGTTTCGCGACCTGCACCCTAATGCCATCAAAAGAATTGATAGGCTTTTTTTCTCTTCAATACAGTCGCGAAAATGAAATTCTCACCCAAAAATTTGCTCAGCACAGGACTCCTCGCGGGGGCAGGACTCTTGGTGTTGCTCTTGGCCACAGCCGCTGGAGGCAGCTTCCCGGTCAAGCTCAATCCCTTCCTCACCAACCTGCAAACCAAGCTCGAAAAGTACAACGAGCATGCCCCCGAAGACAGGGTCTATTTGCAATTTGACAAACCCTTTTACAATCCCGGCGACGATGTATGGTTCAGCGCCTACGTGAGAGACGCCAAGACCATGCACAAGAGCACCAAGAGCGACATCCTCTACGTGGACCTCATCAACCCCAAAGGCAATGTCCAGCAAAAAATCAAGCTCGTGGCCCACGACGGCGTGGCCAAGGGCGACTTTCATTTCGACCGGGAGGCCTTGGGCGGCATGTACAAGGTCAAAGCCTACACCAAGTGGCAGGAAAACAACAAGGACGGATTTGTCTTTGAAAAGGAGTTGCAGGTGCAGAATGTCGTGCTGCCCAACCTCAAGATGAAGCTCGACTTCGACCGCAAGGCCGTCGGCGCAGGTGACGAGGTCGTGGCCAGCCTCGACCTCCAAAGCAACGAGAACCAGCCCCTGGGCAACCACGCATTCTCCTACAAAGTGAGCCTCGACGGCGAGGGCTATGTGGACCTCAAGGGCACGACGGACGAATCTGGCAAAGCCAAGCTGAAATTTACCCTCCCAGAAAAACTGGAAACCAACGATGGCTTGGTGAACGTGATGATCTCCTACAACGGGCTCACCGAATCGATTTCCCGCTCGGTGCCGATCGTGCTCAACAAGATCGACCTGCAATTTTTCCCCGAGGGCGGCGACCTCGTGTACAGCCTCGGCAGCAAAGTCGCCTTTTGCGCCATCAACGAGTTTGGCAAGCCAGCCGACATCGAGGGCATGGTGGTCGACCAAAACGGCGCCAAGATCGCCGAATTCAAGTCCTTTCACCAAGGAATGGGTGCCTTTGCATTCAATCCTGCCCCTGGCCAGACCTTCAAAGCCAAGATCACCAAGCCAGAAGGCATCACCCAGGAATATGAGCTCCCCGAGCCGATGCCACGCGGTTATATCCTGAACGTGGACCATGTGGACAGCAAGGAAATGGCCGTCGTGATCCGCTCCACCGAGTCTGAGGCCCTGAGCCTGGTCGCTCAGGTGCGTGGCCAGGTCTACTGGGCCAGCCAAGTCGATGTATTGCCCGGCAAGACCGAGGTCAACATTCCCTTGTCCAGCTTCCCGATGGGTGTCGCCCAGCTCACGCTGTTTGATGCAAAAGGCATCGAGCGCTGCGAGCGTCTGGCATTCACCAACCGCGACCGCCAGCTCAAAGTCGAGATCAAGACCGACAAGGAAAAATACCTGCCCCGCGAGAAGGTCAAGATGACCGTCAAAGTCACCGACGAGCGCGGCATGCCCATGCCTGCACAGCTCTCACTCGCCGTCGTGAACGACCAATTGCTCACATTTGCCGACGACAAATCGGGCACCATCCTCAGCCAATTGTTGCTGGAGCCAGATTTGAAGGGCAAGGTCGAGGAGCCGCGCTTCTACTTTGACACCAAGGAAACCAAGTCCCTCGCGGCACTCGACTACCTGATGATGACCAGCGGATGGCGCCGCTTCACCTGGGAGCAGGCACTGGGCGACAACCTGCCCATGCTCACCAACCAAGGCGAGCGCGCCCTCGTCACCGGCATCGTCTACGACGCCTACACTGGCCAGCCCATACCGCATGCCAGCATCATGGCCCCCAACTCCAAGGTCGCACAGCTCACCGACAAGGAAGGCCGATTCCACATGGACCAGCTCGACCTGGGCCTCGACAACGCGCTCATCGTCACGGCAGACAAGTACCAAGAGCAGCGCCCCGGCGTGGCAGGCTACAACCAAAACGTCGCCGTGTACCTCTACCCGACCAATCAAAACAGGTTCCAGGACTTTGGTGGCGCGGAGGAAGAAGGTATTGAAATGGATCGTGCCGAATTTAGACCGGCGATGGCCGCGCAGCCGATGTTTGCAGCCCCTGGCGTTGCCAACAACGGCGCAGCAGGTGCGGTGAGGATGAAGAATGTGGACGTCGTCGCCACGGGCAAGACCGCCACCAAGGCTGCCATGCCCAGAAACGAAGCCAAGGATGCGATGAAAGGCGCTGCCGCTCCCAAGCCGACCAAGGCCCTCGAAGTCGCTGACGTGCAGGCCGATGAATTCATGATGCTGGAAGACGATGGCATCGAGCCGCAGCCCCATGATCCCGATCCCAAGCAAAAGGGCGAGCCCAAGGCCGACGGCATCGCGATGGAAAATAAAAAAGAGCGCGACGGCGACGTGGCGACCGGCGAAGCCATGGACCTGCGTGCCGGCCTCCTGCTCCAGCAAGATGCCAATGCCCTGGCCATCCAAAATCAGCCTGCGCCCTTCTACCGCGCTCGCCAGTTTGCAGCGCCCGTCTACGGTGGCGCCGCCTACGTGGCCCCCGACAAGCGCACCGACTTCCGCCAGACGGTCTTTTGGGAGCCGAATGTGAAGGTGGACCGCACGGGCAAGTCTGTCCTTGAATTCTACAACAGCGACGAGATCAGCTCCTTCCGTGCCATCGCCGAGGGCATCTCGGTCGACGGTGCCGTGGGCCGCGCAGAGATGGTCTTCTTTACCCAACTGCCATTTTCCATGCAAGCCCGCGTCCCCGTCGAGGTGGCTACGGGAGACAACATGGTCGTGCCCGTCGTCTTGAAAAACAACACCGACGCCACGCTGTCAGGTTCCTTGCACGTGATTCCGCCAGCAGGTTTGGAGCCTTTGGTGGCCACGGGTTCGGTGATTAGCATCCCGGCCGGGATGGCGCAGACCGTGAACCTGGCCTACAAGGTCAAGCATTTGCCAGGCGAGAGCGTCTTCAACATCGCATTTGCCGGGGCAGGCCATACCGATGCCTTTGAGCAAAAACTCAAGATCGTGCCCCAAGGATTTCCGGTCGCGCTGTCGTTTGCGGGTCGGGAGAATGACAAGACCTACAAATTTGCCATCGCAGACGTGGTGCCCGGCTCCATCAGTGCCACCTTCATCGCCTATCCCAGCGTCGTGACCGACTTGGTGCAGGGCATCGAGAGCATCCTGCGCGAGCCTTATGGTTGCTTTGAGCAGACCAGTACGAGCAGCTACCCCAACGCGATGGTGATGAGCTACATGCAGCAGCAAGGCCAGGTCGACGAAGCCGTCATGAAGCGTGCCAAGGGCCTGTTGGAGACGGGATACAAGCGCCTCACGACCTTCGAAACCAAGGAAAAAGGCTACGAATGGTTTGGTGCCGCACCTGGCCATGAGGCCCTCACCGCCTACGGCTTGATGCAATTCAGCGACTACAGCAAGGTCATGGATGGCGTGGACCAGGGCATGATCAAGCGCACCAGCGATTGGCTCATGAGCCGTCGCGACGGCAAGGGCGGATTCCAGCGCAGCGGCAAGGCCATCGACCAGTTTGGCTACGCCGACCAAAATGTCACCAATGCCTACGTGGTCTACGCCCTGAGCGAGGCCGGCAGCAAAGACATCCTGCCCGAAGCCAACGGCGCTTTTGAAAGTGCCATGAAGGACAAGGACGCCTATCAGCTCGCCCTCGTCGCCAACACGATGTACAACCTGAACCAAATCGCCAAGGCCCAGCAAGCCCTCGTGGCCATGATGGGCACGCAAGCCGCCGACGGCAGCTTCACGGGCACCAAGGGCTCCATCACCCGCAGCGGTGGCATCAGCCTCACCGTCGAGACGACTTCGCTGGCCATCCTTGCCATGATCAAGAGCGGCAAAGCCGATCCCAAGGGCCTGGAAAATGCCGTGCAATGTCTTGTGAAATCCCGCTCGGGAGCAGGCGGATTCGGCAGCACCCAAGGCACGATCCTCGGCCTCAAGGCACTCGTCGCCTACACGACCTACGCCAAGAAGACCGACGAGTCAGGCATCATCGAGATCCATGTCGATGGCAAGAAGGTCGCTGAACAAGCCTATGAAGCAGGTCGCCGCGAGGCCGTCGAGATCAAGGGCCTCGAAGCCTACCTCGGACAGGGCCAGCACACGATCGACGTGAAGTACAAAGGCGTGAAAAACCCATTGCCCTACAGCGTCGCCGTCAACTACAGCACCAACCTGCCCAATTCCAACAAGGAGTGTGTCGTGGGCTTGAAGACTAAGCTCAGTGCCACGCAGGTTGCGATGGGCGGCACAGTGCGCCTCAGCGCCACGCTCACCAACCGCACCAAGGAGGGCCAACCGATGACCATGGCCATCATCGGCCTGCCAGCGGGACTCAGTGCACAACCTTGGCAGCTCAAGGAGATGGTCGAGAAAAAAGTCGTCGACTTCTACGAAATCACCGGCAACAATGTCGTGTGCTACTACCGCCAGATGGCGCCGAGCGAAGTGCGCGAAATCAACCTGGACCTCAAAGCCGAGATTCCCGGCCAATACACCGCCCCGGCCAGCAGCGCATACCTCTATTACACCGCAGAATACAAAGATTGGGTTGGTCTGCCCGCAGTGACCATCACCAACTAAAGAAGCCCCCGGAGGACTGCTCCTGCCCTCGGGCGGTCGAGCGGTCCTCCACCCATACGGTGATCGTGAACCTTGGCGGCCCTGTGCCACCACGCAGGCCGCCAAGCCCACACCGCAAGAATTTGAATACGTTCTTTATGATTTTTCACGGGAATTAAAGGCACCGCTGAGGTCTCAGGATCTGGCGGTGTCTTTGTTTTTTGGGGGTGGCAAAAAATTACCGATTCTGCAGAATGGGGCTATTGCGAAAAAGCCTGTGGGCGTAGGTCGCAACCTTCGCCCACAGGCAATCATTAAATTTGTGAGTCCTTCCTGCGAGATAGGCCCTCAATGGCTATTTCCAATCGAGACTTGAATGGATGCCTACCCGATCATTCCCCTCAAGCCACCTTGTCCTCCTCCACAATATCCTTCTCCACCCTCAAGTTGTCGATGATGAAGTCTTGCCGCACGGGTGTGTTTTTGCCCATGTAGTAGTCGAGCATCTCGGTGATGTGCGAGTCTTTGCGGATGATCACGGGGTCCAGGCGCATTTGGTCGCCGATGAAGCCGCCAAATTCGTTGGGGGAAATCTCGCCGAGGCCCTTGAAACGCGTGATCTCCGCGTTTTTGCCCAGTTTTTGCACCGCTTGCTGTTTCTCGGTTTCGTCGTAGCAGTAGATCGTTTCCTTCTTGTTGCGCACCCTGAAGAGCGGCGTTTGCAAGATGTACACGTGCCCGTTGCGCACGAGCTCCGGGAAAAATTGCAGGAAAAACGTGAGCAGTAGCAGGCGGATGTGCATGCCGTCGACGTCGGCATCGGTCGCCACGATGATCTTGTGGTAGCGCAATCCCTCGATGCCGTCCTCGATGTTGAGTGCATGCTGGAGGAGGTTGAATTCCTCATTCTCATACACAATCTTTTTGGTGAGGCCGTGGCAATTGAGCGGCTTGCCGCGCAATGAAAACACGGCCTGTGTCTGCGGGTCGCGTGCGGTCGTGATCGAGCCGCTCGCAGAGTCGCCCTCGGTGATGAAGATCACCGACTCGCCGCCCTTCACATGGTCGGTGTCGAAGTGGATCTTGCAGTCGCGCAACTTCTTGTTGTGCAGATTGGCCTTTTTGGCGCGGTCGTTGGCGAGTTTTTTGATGCCGGCGATGTCCTTGCGCTCGCGCTCGCTCTGGCGGATGCGCTTGAGCAGGTCCTCGGCCACGGCTGGATTCTTGTGTAGGAAGTTGTCGAGCTGGGTCTTCACGACGTCGTTGATCCAAGTGCGGATCACCTTGCCCTCGCCCTTCGGCTCGGTATTCATGCTCCCCAATTTCGTCTTGGTCTGCGACTCAAATACCGGCTCCTGCACACGGATGGCGATGGCGCCCACGATGCTCGCGCGCACGTCGCTGGCCTCAAAGGGCTTGCCGTAAAATTCACGCACAGCCTTCACGACCGCTTCCCTGAAGGCAGCCAAGTGCGTCCCGCCTTGCGTGGTGTTTTGACCATTCACGAAGGTGTAGTATTGCTCGCCATACTGCGAGCCGTGGGTCAGCGCCACCTCGATGTCTTCGTCGTAGAAGTGGATCACCGGGTAGCGGCGCTCCTCCTCGCTCGTGTGAAATTCCAGCAAGTCCTTGAGCCCGTTTTCGCTGGCATATTTCTCCCCGTTGAGCAGGATCGTGAGCCCGCGGTTCAGGAAGACATAGTTGCGGATCAGGTTTTCTACATACTCGTGGTTGTATTTGTAGTTCCTGAAAATGGACTCGTCGGGGGTGAAGGTCGTGAGCGTGCCATGGCGCATCGAATTTTCCACGATGGGGTCGTCCTTGACGATGATGCCAAATTCAAACTCGGCGACCTTGGTCTTGCCGTCGCGGTAGGATTGCACGGCAAAGTTGGAGGAGAGGGCATTGACGGCCTTGGTGCCGACGCCGTTGAGGCCGATGGATTTTTGGAAACTCTCCGAGTCAAACTTGCCGCCCGTATTGATCTGCGACACGCAATCGATGACCTTGCCGAGCGGGATGCCGCGGCCGTAGTCACGCACGCGCACCTTGCTTTGCGTGACCGTGACCTCGATGGTCTTGCCCACACCCATCATGAACTCGTCGATCGAGTTGTCGATCACCTCCTTGAGGAGGATGTAGATGCCGTCTTCGGGTGAGGAGCCGTCACCCAGCTTGCCGATGTACATGCCTGGCCGTAAGCGAATGTGCTCCAGTGGGTCGAGCGACTTGATGGAGTTTTCGTCGTAGACAGGTTGCTTTTCTGCTGCCATAAGCTAATCTTAATACTGCTTTCGTAACAATTTTCGCAATGAGCAAATGCTTTTGCCCAAGCTAGCCTCCAAAATTAGACAAAGCGTTGTGTGCAGCAAATAGAGGATATGCACATTCGGATGCGAAAATTGGACGGCGTGTAGGCCATACAAGTCTGCCCAATTGCCTGGAAAAGAAAAGCTTGTGTGGAGGCGCGGCATTTTGAGCCCGAAATCGACGCCGATTGTGGATAGCGTGCGGCTTATTGGCCTTTGGAGGCCCGGCAGGCTTGGAGCTTCATATCTAAGGCTTCGAGCTTGTCTTTTTGAAGGTTGATGATGGTGTCCTTGTCGTTCAAGTG
>JANMIM010001446.1:0-4785 GCA_031375795.1 Bacteroidota bacterium | reverse complement strand
TGAAAGCTGCGGTAGGCGGCCGTGGGAATGTGGTGGCGCTCCATGAAGCGTTTGCTCCATTCCTTGCTGGCTTCCAAGACGGCTCCTGCCTTGCCGGGGCCCACGGTCGGGATCCCCTGGCCGCGCAGGAAGTCGGCTAGGCCGGCTTCCAGTGGAGCCTCGGGCCCGATCACCACCAAACCGATCGCGTGTGCCTGCACGGCATCGGCGATGGCGGAGAATTGGAAGGGGTCGACCGCCAGGTTGGTGCCGATCTGGGCGGTGCCGGCATTGCCCGGGGCAAAAAACAGGGCCTCGCACAGCGGTGAACCGTGCATGCTGTGGCCGATGGCGTGCTCCCTGCCACCCCCGCCGATGATGAGTATTCGCATTCTGTTCTGCATTATTGACGCGCAATTTAGACAAACAATGTGCTTGATCGATTTTCGTTTTGAACAGCCGAACCCACATTCACACTACTCGCACGACAATTTTGCCAGTTGAATCCACATCATTTTCACATTCGCAAAGTTGTTTGCTAACTTCAACCTGACAATTACTCTTTTAAGATGAAGTATTGATATGAGACGTGCCCAGCTTGTTTCCCTGTTGTTTCTGCTTTTTCCAGCTGTCTTGTTTGCGCAAGGTGTTTCTTGTCCGGCAGTGGTAACCGGAGCCGACACCACCCTGAACTGCAACGACTGTGTGCGACTGCGTGCGACGCCGGTCTCGGGGTTTACCACGACGACCTATACCGTCCAATCGATTCCATACAATCCCTATGCCTTTAATGTGGGCAACTCGATCTTGGTCGCCCAAGACGATGCTTGGGGGCCGGTGGTGAATCTGCCTTTTAACTTTTGTTATTATGGCACCAACTATACACAGTGCCAAGCGGGCTCCAATGGCATGCTTTCCTTCACACTTCAAGCACCCAATAGTTATTGTCCCTGGCCCATCAATAATCCAATTCCCAGCCCGGCCAATCCGATGAACTGCATCATGGGTCCGTGGCACGACATCAATCCTTCCTTTGGCGGCACGGTTTTCACACAGCTTTATGGTGTGGCTCCTTGCCGGGTGTTTGTGGTGTCTTGGGAAAACAATGCCATGTTTTCCTGCACAGGTATCACCACGTCGCAACAAATCGCCATCTACGAAACCACCAACATCGTCGAGGTTTACATCCGCTCCAAGCCGCTGTGCTCTACCTGGAACGGTGGAGCCTCGATTTTGGGCGTCCACAACGCCAATGGCACCCAGGCCGTGGTCGTTCCAGGCCGCAACTACCCGACACAATGGTCTGCCACCAACGAAGGCTGGCGCTTCGTGCCAGCAGGGGCGCCCAACTACACCGTAGCATGGTACCAGGCCGGCAATCCTGTGCCGCTTACCACCTTGGATACCATCACAGTGTGCCCTACGGCCATCACCGATTATTACGCACAAGTCGTCTATACCAACTGTAACGGCACCACGGTGACTGTGCGTGACACCACGACAATCAACGCCACGGTGAGCTCCATGGTGCTCACCACGACCAACAACGATGTCATCTGCAATGGCGCCAACAACGGCACTGCAACGGTGACGATCGTCGGCAACAGCGGTCCTGTGACAGTGGCTTGGAGCAATGGCGGCAGCAGCAATACGATTTCAGGTTTGGCACCTGGTACGTACATCGTGACGGTGACCGAGCAGGGCGGATGCGTAGCCAATGACACAGTGACCATCAATGAACCGACGGCCATCGTCTTGACCCCCTCGCACACCGACGTCGGCTGCAACGGGCAGCTGACGGGAACGGCGAGCGTGGTGGCCAATGGAGGCGTGCCGGGATACACCTATCTCTGGAGCAACGGAGCCACGACATCCAGCCTCACGGGCCTCGCGGCAGGCAACTATTCGGTGACGGTCACAGACGCCAACTTGTGTACACGCAGCGTTTCGATCACGATCACGCAGCCTCCTTTGTTGCAAATCACGGCAACCTCCAACAACGTGAGCTGCTTCGGCGCGGCCAACGGCACGGCCACGACCGTGGTGACGGGCGGCACGCCACCCATGCAATACCTCTGGAGCAATGGTGAAATCACCTCCAACCTGGCCAACTTGGTACCGGGTGTGTACACTGTCACCGTGACCGACAACAATGGTTGCACGGCCTCGGCCAGTGTGACGATCACGCAACCCAACGTGTTGCAGGTGAGCACCACATCCACAAACGTGAATTGCTTCGGTGCAGCAAACGGTACCGGCAATGCCACGGTGGTCGGCGGTACCCAACCCTATGTCTACAACTGGAGCAATGGTGGCAGCACCGCCAACATTACCAACCTCGGCCCAGGCAACTATAGCCTCACCGTGACCGACATCAACGGCTGCACGGCGACCAGCGCGATCACCATCACGCAGCCGACGGCGGTGGTCTTGATTCCATCGCAAGTGAACGTGCTTTGCAATGGCGACGCCACGGGCTCGGCGGGTGTGATTGCCAGCGGTGGCACGGGTGCATTGACTTACAGCTGGAGCAATGGTGCCGTCACCCCTAGCATCACCAACGTGGTGGCAGGAACATATACCGTGTCTGTCACAGATGCCAACGGATGTCTTTCCTCAGTGACATTCAACATCACCGAACCCACGCCGCTTGTGGTGAGTGCCACATCGACCGACGTGATCTGCTATGCCGCAGGCAATGGCACTGCCACGGCGATCGTCTCGGGAGGCACGCTGCCTTATCAATACACTTGGAGCAACAATGGCGTCACTGCCGTCTTGCAAAACTTGGTGGCGGGTACCTATACCGTCACCGTCACGGATGCTCATGCCTGTACAGGCACGGCCACGGTGACGATCACCGAGCCGACAGAAATCCTGTTGAGCGTCTTTGGTGACAACTCGATTTGCGCCTACGACTCCGTGCGCTTGACATCGGAGGTCAATGGCGGCTTTCCTCCCTACAGCTACCAGTGGTGGTCGGTCGCACCTGGTGTGAACGACACCAATCCCAGCCTCGTGTATGTAGGTACCGAGACGCGCGACTACTACTTGCAGATCACCGATCAGAATGGGTGCCATGCCACAGCCAATATGGTGGTGGTATCGAACGTGGTGCCAGTCATCCAGTTCTACCCTGATCAGACTGAGGCCTGCGACACTGCCGACATCTATTTCTACAACAACACTGTGCCGCTCGACTGCTCTTACCTGTGGGAATTCAGCGACGTGACGACTGCGACCGGCATCGATCCTGCACACGTGTTTACCAATGGCATCTGGAGCGTCGGCCTCACCGCCACCACGATCGAGGGTTGCTCGAGCTACGTCTTCCAGCAAGACATCATCACCATCTTGCCGACGCCCGAGGCATCCTTTACGACCGATCCCGACATTAGCCTCGTGGATTATGTGTTGCTCTCTGAGGCTACGATCATCTTTTCCAACACATCGCCCTGGTATGCCACGTCTGTGGATTGGGACTTTGGCAACGGGGACCGTGCCTATGAAGGTCAGGTGACCTATACCTACCCAGACAGCGGCTACTACTGCATCAAAATGACGGCCTACAATGATTTTGGCTGCTACGACGACGTGACGCAGTGCATCCGCATCCAGCAAGATCCATTTCTCTGGATCCCGACGGCCTTCACACCCAACGGCGATGGACTCAATGATGTCTTCCTCATGGGTGGCACTGAGATCAAGACCTTCCAAGTTTCGGTATTTGACCGTTGGGGCAAGACGATCTTCTACAGCGACAGCATGGAAAAGAGCTGGGATGGGGAAACCACTGGCCAGGCTTGCCCAGAGGGTGTCTATACCTTCAAGGTCGAGGCTGTGAACAAGTTGAATCAGACATACGTCAGGTCGGGTACCGTGACGCTGCTCAGGTAGTCCATCCGCGATGATTCATTGTTTGCCGACGCCGCCCAATTTGCAAGGGTAGCGTCGGCAAACTGCTTATTGGGCTTGGGAGAATGGCTGTGCGCTTGTCAAAAGTGTTGGAAATGGGGTGTCTAGGGGAATGGTTGTGCCGGTAAGCCTGCCATTCAAATACGCTGAAAGCAATTCACACGGCAAATGTGCCGATTGAATCCACATCATTTTCACAATCCCAAATGCGCATGCTATCTTCATACTGACAATTTCTAAGATCGTATTTCCTATGAGACGCATTCAGCTAGTTTCCTTATTGCTTCTGTTGTTTCCAGCAATCCTGTTTGCACAAGGAGTCTCCTGTCCGGCGGTCGTGGCCGGCCCAGACACGACCCTGAACTGCAACGACTGCGTGCGGCTGCATGCGACGCCCGTGTCTGGATTTACGACCACGACTTACAATGTGCAGTCCATTCCCTACAATCCCTATCCCTACAACGTCGGCAATCCGATCTTGGTCAACATCGACGACATCTGGGGCAATGTGCTGCCGCTGGGATTCAACTTCTGCTTCTATGGCAACAATTACAACTCATGCGTGATCGGGTCCAATGGGGTCGTGTCCTTTGACCTGACCTATGCCGGCAACTATTGCGCCTGGCCCATCGGGCAGGCGATACCGGGCAACACCGATGTGCTCAACAGTATCCTGGGGCCGTTTCATGACATCGACCCGGGCGTGAGCGGCAACATCTATTGGACCGTCTATGGCCAGGCACCTTGCAGGGTCTTTGTGGTTTCGTTTTACAACATTCCGATGTTCAGCTGCAACAACGTGATCGCCACGCAGCAGACCGTGCTGTATGAAACCACCAACATCATCGAGGTCTACATTCAAAATCGGCCATCCTGCCCCGGTTGGAATTC
>JANMIM010001369.1:0-2764 GCA_031375795.1 Bacteroidota bacterium | reverse complement strand
CTGAGCACGCCGCTGCCCGAGTGGCTCGACCAAATCCTGAGCCGCGAGTCCATCGTGCTCTTCGCCAACGGCATCTTGAAGGAAATGCCCGACGAAGTCGAATTCGTCCAGACCAGCTCCAGCCTCTACGATGCCGGCAACGGCCTCCAAGCATTTGTCGTGCACTTCAGCACCCGCCCCAGCAATGCCAGCATGCTCGTCTATGGCGGTTTCCTGGATGAGTCGAGGTCCTACTGGGCCTCGCAGACCTCCAAGGAAAAGCTGGAAATGACCCTCAAAGGCGCAGTGGCCACGACAGACGGCGTGGAGCTCGTCGGCGAGTGGGCCAAGACCCCCAAGGCAGTGCCCTTCAAGGCGACCCTGACCAAAAACAAAGCCACCCTCGTCAACGGGAAGTGACAGGAGTCCGAGGCGTCCCGCCGATGGACGATCGAACATTTGCCTCCGGCATGCGAAAACAGGCTTCATTCGCCGGAGGTCCAGACGCGGCGGAATTACGCGTGTCTTGGCCCAACCCGATGAATCGGGATTTTGGGGAGGGCCGATGCACAGGTTCCCAATTTGTCGCACGCCCTACATGAGAAAGAAAATGGGCAAGTACTCAGCAATTACCTTTCCGATGTATATTCGCTGAGGTTTGCCTAGTCTGCGACCATTTGCCTATGCCTTTTGAAGTAAGTGTTGATGAACGTGCGGCCCTCGAGGCGGCTTGTGAGGCTTTGATCCCCGCGTTGAAGGGCAATGGCGGCCATGAAGGCTATTGGCAGGCGACGGCTCGGGATTTTGATGTCGCCGGGCAGATCCTGTCGGTCATGGAAGATCAGAACATGGCCGAGCAGAAGGAATTTCGGCAATTGCTGATGCTGCTCAATTCCAAGATGGCGGGATTGGTATTTGCCAGGACCTGGACGCCATTCAGGGAAATGCCCTTGGAACAAAGGGTGAAGATGCTGCGCGCGTGGATGGGCAGCCGATTCGCCTCCTTGCGCAAGGCTTATGGCACGCTCAAGAAACTCAGCATGTTCCTGCACTACGGCGGGCACCGCGACCATCAAAACCCGACTTGGGAGGCCAACGGCTACCAGCCGCTGCGTGACATTCCACCTGCTCCCAAACCCGCCATTCACCCACTGCAACTGACGCAAGATACGGTTTTGGAATGCGATGTCGTGGTCGTGGGCAGCGGTGCCGGCGGCGGATTGGCAGCGGGCATCTTGGCGGAATCGGGGCTGAATGTGGTCTTGCTGGAAAAAGGCCCCTTCCTGAGCGGGGAGGATTTCAGCCAGCACGAGGCCGAGATCATCGGCAAGACCTATGACAAGCGCGGTGCCTTCCAGACCGCCGACGGCAGCGTCACGGTCTTTGCGGGCTCCTGCCTCGGCGGCGGCACGACCATCAACTGGACCGGTGCCTTCGAGACGCCGGAATATGTGCTGCAAGAGTGGTCGCGCGACCACGGCCTCCATTTTGCGACGACCGATGCCTACACCACGAGCATGGAGCGCGTGATGCGGGCATTTTCCGTGAACAAGGACAATTCGCCGCACAACCCGCAAAACGAGGCGCTCTGGCGCGGCTCGGAGAAGCTCGGCGACGCGGTGCACGTGATCGCCCGCAATGTCGTGGGCTGCCAAGCGGGCCACGGTGCCGCCGCCTGCGGCTTCTGCGGACTCGGCTGCCGTGGCGGCCACAAGCAAGGCACGATGGCCACCTACATCCAACGCGCGGCTGCCAAGGGTGCGCGCATCTTGGTGGGCACCGAGGTTCGGCAGATCATCCAGGAAGCCGGGCGCGCCTCGGGCGTGACGGCGATCCAGAAACTCCCAGACGGCAGGCAGATTTCCCTCACCGTGCGCGCCCCGCGCGTGGTCATGGCCGCAGGCAGCATCCACACGCCTGCGATCCTGCTGCGCAGCGGGATCACCCATCCGAGCCTCGGAAAAAACCTGTTTTTTCACCCCACAGTGGGCGTCACGGGCCTGTATGACGAGCGCATGGAGCCCTGGCTCGGCGTGATGATGAGCGCCGTGAACAAGCAGCACATGCGCATCGACGGGAATTATGGCTACTGGATCGAGACGCCGCCCTTGCACCCGGGCGTGGGTGCCTTGGCCGTGCCATGGGAGAGTCCGGCGCAGCACAAGACCGACCTGCTCGATGCCGCCCACATGGGTGCCTTCATCGTGCTCACGCGCGACAAATTTGGTGGCCAGGTCAGGGTGGACCAGGCAGGCCATCCCAGGGTGGACTATCGCTTGTCGAGCTATGACCGCGACCACATGTTGCAGGGCATCCGCCGTGGATTTGAGCTGCACCGGGCCGCGGGCGCGAGCCAAGTGATCTTCCCGCATGCCAGCCGCAGGGTATACAATATCCGCACGAGCAAGATGAGCGCCGACGCCTACCTCGACCAAATGCCCAAGTGGGGCTGGAAAGCCAACCAAGCCGCCATCTTCACCGCCCATCAAATGGGCACCTGTGCCATGGGCAGCGACCCCAAGCGCCATCCCGTCGATGTCGATGGGCAGTTGCGTGCATTGCCGGGCGTTTTTGTGGCCGATGGCAGCTTGCTGCCGACCGCCGCAGGCGTGAATCCGATGATGACCATCATGGCCATGGCGGATATTGTGGTTGGGGGGATGGTCTAAGCCGAAGGCGAACCCTCCTCACTCACACTCGATCTCAAACTGAACGCCGCCAATGTCGCCCCTCCTCACTCACACTCGATCTCACACTGACCGCCGCCAATGTCGCCCCTCCTCAC
>JANMIM010001368.1:0-5716 GCA_031375795.1 Bacteroidota bacterium | reverse complement strand
TTGAGGAGGTCTTGCGGGATGCAGCTGGCAAGGAAAAGCGTCATGCGATCATCGGACTGATGCGGGAGGCGGCCACCGACGAAGCACTGGTGGAGCAGATCTATCGGCGATTCCTCGCCATCTTGGATGCCGCCTACCGGGACTTGCAAGTCATTGGGCAACCGGGTGCGATCGAGATTTTTGACTACCTGCGAGGCCAAGGAATCCACATTGTGCTGAATACCGGCTACAATCAAGCAGTTGCCGAGCAATTGATTGCAAAATTGGGCTGGCAAGCGGGCAGGGAATACGACCTCCTCGTGACGGCATCGCAAGTCTCGGCAGCACGACCGCATCCCGACATGATCCATCTGGCGCAGCAGCATTTTGGTATCCAAGACGGAGAAGCGGTGGCCAAGATCGGGGATTCGATCATCGACATCGAAGAGGGCCGCAATGCTGGCTGCGGGCTGGTTTTGGGGATCACGACTGGGGCGCATACGCGCCGTCAGTTGGAGACTGCACAACCTGATCACGTGCTCGACAGCTTGTTGGAGCTGAAGGGCTTGATCTAGGAATTCCTGCCCCAAGGATACTCGGGCTTGCAAAGGATAGATTCACATTGTCGCAGGAGGCTGTCCAATTTCCCTACAACAAAAACGATCGCCATCTCAAACAAGACGGCGATCACGTTTAGGCATTCAACCAAGGCATGCGCCAATCTTATTCCGACCAATAGAGCAATTGCACGATCACTTCGCCGTTGCCATTGATCATGGAGGGGCTCAAGGTCACGAGGGTGCTGCCAGCGCCATCAAAATAGCCAGGTATTGCACTGAACATATAGGTGCCAGCAGGCAGTCCTTCAAAGACCAAGCCGTCTTGGCTCGTGGGCCACAGCGACACTTGGGTGGCTTGATCGGTAGCATAGTAGTTGCCTTGCAAATAATTGGGCAATGTTTGGCCAAGGTTGTTCACCAACTCGATGCGCACGTTGTACACTTGGGCGATGAGTTTCTGGGCTTGGGCGCTGTTGATGATGTCGGCGGCGATCAAGATCTGCTCGCCCAGGAGGTTGCGGGTGGCAATATTGGCCTGTTGTGCAGCCTGACGGTTGTTTTGACCGATGGCTGTGGCCAGCAACTGGCTTTGTGTGCGCACGTTGCCAGCACGCAGGTCGATCTCAGCGGCCCATACCAAGATGTCAGTGATGTCGATGGCGCTGTTTTTGAGGAGGGCGCTGTTGGCTTTGGCCACGATCACGTCGGTGGCATTTTCCACGGTCGTCATGTTTGCATTCATCACCGCCAGGTAGCCGCTCACATTGGGATTGGGATTGTTGAATTGGAAATAATCCAAGGCCAACGAGCGCAATTGATCACGGGTCGTGCGTGCAGCAGTACGAGCATCGCGGGCAGCCAAGATCACTTGATCGAGGTCTTGGACAAACGTTGTGTTTTGTGCTTGGCTCGTGGCCACAAGGCCCACGAACGCGATCATTGTAAGCAGAATTCTTTTCATTGTATGATGATAAAGTGTTTTAGGTGCCCGTGCAAGCGCTGCAAGGGCATGACAAAACTAGGCGACCGATCTGCGATGGAGCTGAATCCTAGGTTAAGCTTGTTGAGCCTATGCTTGAACCTTGCCTACGCCAATGTTGAATGCTTGGTTCCTTTTGGCTAACTATATGTCAATTCGCTTGAGCGTGAATGCGTTTGGGTTCGGCTACCATGTGGCCTTGGAAACGATGGCATTCCTGACCGCATTCAGTCGCCAGTACCATCCACAAAAGCCTTCGCCACGCCCAGAGATCGCAGGGTTCGCCGTTTCTTGTCTTCGTGCGCTGCCATCCGCACGTCGATGTCCATGATCGTTTCCATCGCCTCCAAAAGGTGTTCGCCCTTGTTCAGCATCACACATTCGGCACGCACGGCCTTCACGACATCCGATATCTCGGCACGGGTGGCGAGCCCCTTTTTCACCTGCGTCTCGAGCACCTGGGTGGCCCAAATCACAGGCAAGTGTGCCGCCTCGGCAAGCCACAAGATCTCCTCTTGGACTTCGGCCATTCGCTGAAAGCCGATGGAAACGGCGAGGTCACCTCGGGCGATCATCACACCGCAGTTGGCGCTTTTCAATCCCTCAAGTAGGAGCGAGGGTAAATTTTGAAAGGCGATCGGTGTTTCAATCTTCAGAATGATCCCCATGTCGGTTCTGCACAAGCGTTGGAGCTCGGCTTGCAAGGCTGCAAGGTCGGTGGGGCGCTGCACAAATGAAAAACCGACCATGTCTGCATGCTGAGCAATGAAGGAAAGGTGCTCAATATCCTCGGCGGTGAGCGCCGGGATGTCCAGGCAACTCTCGGGAAAAGTGACACCCTTTTCCGATTTGAGTTTCACGCCCTTGTCGGGAGCTCGCTCGATCATGACGACAATTTCATGATCGTCGGCCGAATGGATCGTCCCGCCGATTTTCCCGTCATCCAGCAACACACCTTCTCCTGCCTTCACATGCCCAAAAATCTCAGGCGAGGTCAGCGGAATCACCGGATGCGGGCCACCATGCCCGGGGACAGCCGATTTGGTGAGGGTAAGCAAGGTACCCTTGTAGAGTCTGATGGCGGGTTCCTTTTTCCAGCCCTGACCGTCACTCTGTTGGATCTTGCCTGTGCGGATCTTGGGCCCTTGGATGTCCATGTAAATCTTGACGGGCTTGCCCAGGGTCTTTGCCGCGGCCTTGACGTGGCGGATCATTTTTTCCCATACGGTTGCATCATCGTGGGCCGTGTTGATGCGCGCGATATCCATTCCCTGCGCGACCAGGTTGTGGATGCATTGCGGATCCTCGGCGGTCTCGGTGCCAAGCGTGACCATGATGCGCGTGTGCCCCACTTGGGCAGAGGTTCCCAGGAGCCTTTCGGTATTTGCATGCAGTTGGCGATGCCCCTCGTGCAACGTGGTTTGACTGGGAAGCGGGACGCATTTCTCGGGCACGCCTGCGAGGGTTGCAACCAGGCATTTGATTTTAAGGAGATGGTCGAGTGTATGCGATTCGGAGTGGCCGATCGAAGAGATGGCCATTTCCGATAGCCCCTGCTGCAGCGCCCGCAGGTCGATGGCCCGGATCGCCAAATAATGCAAGAGGTTTTGGGCCGAAGACCGGTTTTCCGGTGGAAGTTCGTCCAGAAGGGGCTGGTGCTTGGCTACCAAGGCCATCGCCGACGCCTCCAACCCTTCGATTTGGGCAAGCATCGCAATGAGCTTGGACCTGTCATGAAATTCTAACCTGTTGAGTGGCATAACGATGCGATCATTTTCATAAGAAGGGTTCTATTCCCATTTTGGTGGCTCAAATTACACGGGTCGATTGAGAATGGATATGACTTGAGTCATCCTATTGCATCGGTGATCATTGATCCCACCGAAATGAAAATGAAAGAGGCGTCACCTTGGGCATGAGATCGCTCTGCCAACGAGACCGTGATGCGCTCGTAGCGCGAGAGGAGCATATTTACAGTGGGGTGCTGGATTTGTCTTGCACCCACATAGCACAAAAAGGTTTACGCATTGGCGAAGGTGGGGTATTTGAAAAACGTCAGCCCAACATTTGCACAAATGCCCAATAGAATTACAAATATTGAGTTTACAACTGTCAGCCCCACTATTGCCAATACGATGTTAGTGGCAGTACTTTTTTTGATAATCACTTAATATTATTTCAATCGTCCTATAAAATTCTGTCTTGTCAAAATGCTTTGGCTTACGAGTTAATTTGTCTGTGTCGTTGATAGATTCTAAAATATTCTTCTTGAGTACTTCAAATTGTTCGAAATGTGTTTTGCCTTTTAGTCTTTGGTAGTCAAACTGCTTAACGACTAATAAATTCTTGTATTTGGTTCCGTACCTTCTTAAGTCAGCCGTTTGTGTCCACGGTTTCATGTAGCCTTGAAAGTCGTATATTTCATAACCAAAGTCAAATTGTCTAACAGAAGTACCAAATGTTTTTCCTGAAAGTTCATTGTTGATGTAGTCTTGCACTTTCATTAAGTCATAATGAATATCCTTGTCTTTTACTTCCGAAGTTGTGGTAATTACAAAATTGAACTTAGTTGTGTCAAATATTTTAATTATTTTACTGAAAGTTTCTTTTTCACTTAGTAAAAGCGATTTTTCAGTGAGAAAGGTTGCATAATCGGTTGCCAATTTCTTTGCGTCAAAATCTTTAGGTAAAGGAACTCTCTCTGATAAATATTTACAAAGTGTCAATGCACTATTTAAGAGAAGTTTTTGTCTTTCAGATTGGTCAGCGTTCAAGTATGTTGAATAGTCAATGTTTGCTATCAAATGAGCACAGCCTGCATAAATTGTGTCTCGGTGATGCCCAAAGTTGATTTCAGGCTCAACGTAAACGTCAAACCTAAATAAACCTATTCCTTGTCCGTAGTCTTTGTCTGCCAAAAATGAAACAAAAGTGTCGGCAGCAGCTTCTTCATCTGTTGTAAAGGGTCGGTCTTGTTTGTTCTGATTAATTAAAAACCAACAACGATATGTCTCTTTATTTTTGGTCATACTGTATTGCCACTAGCACTCAGATAAACGAAACTTCCTCTTATTAAGAAAGTTCACTCATCTTTCCGAGAAAAGCAAAAGCTTTGTTTACCGAACCCAATTTTGTGGTAGATGCGAAGGCTTAAACTACCGATCATCCAAGGGCGATGCTGCCTTGCGATTCCGTGCCATGCACCCACCTCCGGTGGCCGCGGGCCCTGGCACCCTTGCAGCGTGTGTGTAGGCTTCGATCGTCTTGATGCCTGCATGCCTGCATCATCCAAAATGCCCGCTCACGTAATTCTGCGTGAGCACTTGTTGCGGATTCTGAAAGATCTGTTCGCAGCTTCCAAACTCCACCAATTCACCGAGGTACATGAAACCGACCTTGTCTGAGATGCGCTGCGCCTGCTGCATGTTGTGGGTGACAATGACGATGGTGTACTCGTCTTTGAGGCTCAGGATCAGGTCCTCGATCTTGCGGGTGCTGATGGGGTCGAGGGCCGAGCAGGGCTCGTCCATGAGGATGACCTCGGGCCGCAGCACCACGGCACGCGCGATGCAGAGCCGTTGTTGTTGGCCGCCTGAGAGCTCTATGGCGGGCTTTTGCAATTCGTCTTTGACTTCCTCCCACAAAAAACTCTCCCGGAGCGCAGCCTCGATCATGCCCGGGATCTCTCCCTTGGGAAAATCATGGATTTTCAGGGCGTAGGCGAGGTTCTCGTAAATGGACTTGGGCAGCGGATTGGGCTTTTGAAACACCATGCCGACCCGCTTGCGCAGGTCCACGACCGAGGTCGTGTGGGCAAAGATGTCTTGGCCATCGAGCATCACCTCCCCCTTGATCTTCGCATTGGGCACGAGGTCGTGCATGCGGTTGAACGAACGCAGGAGGGTGGATTTGCCGCAGCCAGAGGGACCGATCAAAGCTGTGACCTTGTTTTTGGGAATGTCGATGTCGATGCTCTTGAGCACATGCTTGCTCCCAAAATAGAGGTCGAGGCTATGGGCGGAGAGTTTTAAGTCGTCCATTTCAGTTGCGTTTTTGGTGCCTGAGGCGGATGTAGAATGCGGTAAGGTTGAGCGCCAACACCATCAGGATCAGCACCACCGCAGTCCCGTAGGCGAGCGGCCGCACCTGTGCAATGGCGCTATGCTGTGTGGATAGCACATAAAGATGATAGGGCAAT
>JANMIM010001343.1:0-3308 GCA_031375795.1 Bacteroidota bacterium | reverse complement strand
GAAGTAACGAATTTTCATAGTTGTTAATTTTCAATTCATAATGCACCCCCTGGCGGCAAGTTAGGAGGCATTTGTGGCGTGAAATTACCAAAAAAAGAAAGGAAATCAATGAAGGAAACCAAAGTTGGATCTCACTGGCTGCAGCCCATCTGCCGAAAGCTCATTGCTGCATCGGCATTCCACCCATCGCCAGCATTCCCGATTCGCGGCTCGTTTCCCACCTGAAAAAGCAGGCGAGGACTTGTGTGTGCAATCTGGGAGCTAGCTACCGACAAATTCTGTCACCATCGCTTTCTCCCGAGCGGTATCTTTGCAGCCTAGCCCTGTTTGCTCCGATGAAAAAAAATCTGATCCTCCTGCTCGTCCTCCTTCCATTTTCCCTGTTGCATGCCCAATGGACCAATCTCGGCCACTTGGGGATGCCGCTGCAAATGACACAGGATTACAAGGGAATTCGCATCCGAAATGAACCCTCTCCCCTCCCGGCCAATGGCTCGGTGTGGAGCACCATCGGCACCGTCGACGATTGGGTGAGTTTTGATCCCCGTAGCACGGGCGGTGGCGGTTCCTCGGGATGTTGCACGGTGGAAATGATGGATCTGCGCAATGACAGTGTGGGCGTGATGCTGAGCGAAAGCAATGGTTTGCGCAGCATCTACCACACCACCGACGCTGGCCAAAGCTGGATCGCGCTGGCCAATGGGGCCCAGACGGGTCTCGCGCCGATCGCCGACTTGCAAGCTTTTGGCGATAGCACGGGCTATTTCATGGCGCATGGATCGGGTGCCTTCAGTGCTGTGGGGATGCGTTTCACGCCCTCGGGTGTCACGATCGTCTATGAAAGCACAAGCCACGAGGGTGGCGATGGACGCATCCATTTTGTCGATGACAGCCTCGGTTTCGTGATCGCCCACGACAACGCCAATGTGTACAAGGTCTTTCGCACCACCGATGGCGGCACCACCTGGTCGCAGCGCCTCGCCGTGGGCCTCGGGCCCTTGCGCGCGATCGGTTTTGTGAGTCCCACGGCGGGTTTTGTGGCAGGCGAGGGCGGCGTGTGCTATGCGACGACCGACCGGGGCCAGACTTGGAACAGCCTGGCGATCAATGGCCCTGTCAATGTACATGCCATCGATTTTTTGGATGCCCAGACAGGTTTTGTCGCTGGTGGAGGCGGGATCATCCTGCGCACGAGCGACGGCGGCGTGACGTTTGGGACGGATGTGATCGATTCCAGCAAGACGATCGTGTACGTAAAGGCCATCAGCGCCACGATCGCCTATGCCATGACGAGCGACTCGGTGCTGTACAAACGCGACTATGTCGCTGGGGATCGGGAGGCGGCAGCGGCCATCCATGCTGTCACCGTGTTTCCCAATCCGGCGCGTGGGGTGGCGCATATTGCGCTGCGTGACGCAGGGCGGTTGCGCAGATGGGAGCTGTGTGATCTACAAGGGCAGGTGCTGCGCCGGGGAACAATGGCGACCGTGGACATGGGCGATGTCGCGACGGGGATTTATTTCCTGCGAATCACCACCGATCGGGGCTTGCAACAATGCAAGGTCGTGCACGTGGCGGAATAGGCTGCTGCTGGCTTTTGAAGGATTTTGACGGTGGGGTCGGAGTTGCTCGCAAGCATGGCCCAGAGGTTCAGACCTTGGCGGTCGCGATGGCGTTTTCATCCCATTCGGTTGCATCCTCGATGGCTTGCAGGAGCTCGGAGGGATCCGCGATCACCTGCCAAATCGCCCTGTGCTCGGGACGCATGAATTTTTCCTCCACGCATCGGTCGAGCATTTGCAGCAAGGGGTCGTAGAAGCCGTCGGTGTTCACGATCACGATGGGGGCTGTCACGAGACCGAGCCGCTTCCAAGTGATGGCTTCCAGCAATTCCTCGAGGGTGCCGCAGCCGCCCGGCAAGGCCACGATGGCATCGGTGCCCTCAAAAAACCGCTTTTTGCGCTGGTGCATGTCCATGACCACGTGCATGCGCGTCACGCCCTTGTGCTCCCATTCCACCGCAGTCATGAAGTCTGGAATCACGCCGACGACGTCACCCCCGAGCGTCAACATTCGGTCGGCGATGCGGCCCATGAGGCCCACGGCGCCGCCGCCGTAGATCAGGGTAATTTTTTGTGCTGCCAGGACTTCTGCCAAGGCGTCGGCGACTTGGAAGTATTTGTCGGCGACCTTGGTGCTGGAGGCGCAGTAGACGCAGATTTGGGAGAGTTGCTTCATTTTTTGGCGGAGTCAGTAGGTAGCAGGTAGCAGGTAGCAGGTTGTGGAGTTGGGAATTTTGGTGACTTTGCGATTCTACTTGGATTTTGTGATTTCATTTTTGGATGTGTGGTTTGGGGTTCAGCGTTGGTGTTTTTGATGCAGGAAGATTGGGACGATCAGGATGAAAGTTCAGAGTTCAGAGTTCCCCGATCTTTGATCGGGACAGGCAGAGTTCAGAGTATTGTTGACTTTGCGGTTTCATTTTCAGTTGATTGGGTTCAAAAATTAGCGTCTTCGATTTTCATTTTTGGGATCTTGGTGGGTTGGCATAGATATCTGGCCGCGCGATGTGCATGTGGCGCTCGGGGGTGGTGATGGGCTCGAATCCATATTGGGCGTAGAGGGCGTGGGCGTCTCTGGTCGCGAGTGTGATGCGTCGCAGGTGGGGCATGAATTCCAAGGCCATGATGTGGTCCATGAGCATCTTGCCCAATCCCTGTCCGCGCAGTTTTTCGTCTACAAATACGTCTGCCAAGTAGGCAAATGTGGCTCTGTCCGTGATGAGCCGCGCAAATCCGACTTGCTTTCCTGCTCGGTAGATCCCAAAACACATGGAGCCCGCAATCGCATTGGCTACCACTGCGATCGGGATCCCAGCCGCCCAATAGCTTGTACTGAGGTTTTGGTGAATGTAGGGAAGGTCCAGCAGGGACTTGTCGGAACTCACTGTGTACAAATCGTGGAGATCATCGGTCCTTGGATTTTCCATGCACGCGCCCATTTACGGTTCGACCTTTTTTGCCGCGGCAGGGCTCGGCTGATGGAGCAAGAGGTACTCAGCGATCAGGAATCCGCCCAAGCCCGTAGCCGCGTGCCAGAGGAAATGACTGCCCATCGGCAAGAAGTTGCTCGCCCACATATCTCCATACCTGAATCCCAAGGCCGCCCCAAATGCGAGCAGCGAGCCAAACACCCAGCCCGCGCCCTTGAACTTCGTGCGCACCAAGACCAGCATCATCGGCAGGAAAAACAGAACCCCTCTTAGGAAATAGCCGACGTTCATGCGCACGCCAGATGGGAAATACTGG
>JANMIM010000750.1:0-7077 GCA_031375795.1 Bacteroidota bacterium | reverse complement strand
CGTCGTGACCGTGAACCGGCGATCGTTGCTGGGATCGACCTGCACGTCCAGGATGAAGGAGTGATAGCTGCGCATTTGGGAATTGTCGGTCAGCGGATTCTTGATGCACTTCACCGAAAATGCAAAGTCATGGCCCGTGATCGGGTCGCCATTGTCCCACTTGGCCTCGGGCCGCATCTCATACGTGAAACTCAATCCGTCGGGCGAGATTTCAGGCTCACCCTTGGCCAATGTGTACTCCCGCTCCAATGTCTGCGAATTGAAGTCTGCGAGGTACATGAAGATGTTTTCCTTGACAAATGTCGCAAAGGCGTTGCGTGAATTATAGGGATTGAGTCCATCGGGGTCGGCCGATTGGTAAATCCTGATCCAATCGCCATGCACAGGAATCGAGTCGGCAGGATTGCTGCCGTCGATGGGGCCAGTACCCTCTGGCCTGCAACTGGTCATCGCCAATACCGACAGCAGGAAAATGAAAAGTCTTCCTAATTTTTGATTCTTCAACATACGTATTCGCTCTTAGTGTCGGCTCCAAGCTACTTCATTTCATTGGGATTTGCAATGCCGAGAAGCAGCTGTCAACCTTCAATTTTCTACCTATTTTGGGTTAAATCTTGCTAGTCAGTCGATTCTCCTGCCAAATGGAACTGCCCCGGATCATAGCAGGGCCGTTGCCCATACCACCCTTGGTTTTCCAGGCGCTTGTTCCAGCCCATGCGCGCAGCATTGCAAAACAGCAGGGTGTAGGGCTGGTCATCGTAGAGGATTTGCTGGATCTTGCGGTGCAAGGCCATCCGCTTGTCGGCGTCCCACTCCACAGTGATGCGCTCCATCGTCGAGTCGGCCACGGGATTGCTGTAACTGCCCCAATTGAATCCTTCGTTGACGATTTGGGAGGAATGGAAGAGGGAAAACAGGTCCTGCTCGTCGCTGTCATACACCCAGCCTCCCAGCCAAGCCTCGACCTCATGCTGCTTGAGCCGGTCCAGCAACACCGCACCCTCCATGTCTTGGACCTCGACCTCGATGCCCACCTTTGCAAACTTGTCTTGCACATGCCGAGCGATGCTTTTGCGCAACGCATTGCCATGCTTGTAGTTGAGCTGGAATGCAAACTTCACCTTCTCCCCCATCACCATCTTGTCCAGGATGCCATCTGCGTCGCTGTCCACCCATCCAGCCTCGGCCAGCAGCTTGCGCGCCGCGTCCTCGGCATAGGCGATCGGTTTCAGGTCCTTGTTGTACTCTGCGCGGTCCTTGTAGACCATGGAGGTAATCGGCGTCCCCGTGCCATGCAGCATATTTTGCACGATGTCGTTCACGTCCACGAGCTGGCTCAGCGCCATCCTGACCTTGGGATCAGCAAAAAACACCTTGCGTGGCTGGTCCTTGATGTTTTGGTTCCAGCCGATGTATTCATAGAAAGGAAAAACGACACTCTTTTTGTCGCAATACCGCTCGTAGCTCTCCCCGGCCATGTCCTCTTGAAACTGATTGGCGTCAAAGTTGTCTGAGAAATCGATTTCCCCCGATTTCAGGGCTTGCAAGGCTGTCTGCGCGTCGGGGATGATCTTGTAGACCAGCGTGTCCATGCCCTGCTGGTCAAATGGGGCCCTGGAACCTGCATTCCAGTAATGCTCATTCTTCACGAATCGCACAAATTGACCCGCCTTCCAAGCATCAAAGACATAGCGACCAGACCCCACGATGTATCCCTTTTCGCGTTGGAATTTTTCATCCTCAAAAAAATCGGCATAGGCCATGAGGGCATTCTTGACCGATTGGTCGGTTGTGTCGCCCTGCATTTCGGCGGCGCGTGCCTGTGCAGCGGTGTACAGGTCGCTCATGTTATTGGGATCATAGATGTGCTTGGGAATCACAAAGAAGTTGATCGCCAGACGGTTGAGGTTGAAGGGGCCGGAATCTCTGAGCTTGAACTCCACGCGACGCTTGTCGAGCGCGATGCAATCCTGAAAATTGTGCAGCTCGGCGCGGCGTGGCGCCGAGGACACGTAGGGATTCATGAGCACCTTGAAGCTGAAAACGACATCATCGGCAGTCATCGGCGACCGGTCGGCAAATTGCAGGCCCTCACGAAGTGTAAAGACATAGGAGAGCTTGTCCTCGGAGACCACTGGCAATGCCTCCGCCAATCGGGGCACGAGCGTGAGCGACTGCGGGTCCAAGGCGATCAGATGGTCAAACATGAGATTTTGCAAGGCCACCGTCGAGGCACCGACGGTGTTCACAGGATTCAATCCGGCGGGATCGTCGGTGAGGTGCAAGATCATCGTTTTCTGCCGACCATGCGCAGGGTTGTCGCTCACGTTTCCAGGCTTGCAACCGACTACCAAAGCGAAAACCGACAATACGGCCAGCAAACGCATGTTTTGAAACACTTCCTTCATGATTTCCTAGGGATCCCAAAAGTTCAACAAATTAAGAAAAAATATTGTCCAAGCTATTGCAGAATTAAAAAGGGGCAGTATATTTGCACACGATTTGGAGAGGTGGGTGAGTGGCTGAAACCAACGGTTTGCTAAATCGTCGTAGTCTGCAAAGGTTACCGAGGGTTCGAATCCCTCCCCCTCCACCCTGAAATCCCCAGGAGAGTCTTGGGGTTTTTCTTTGAAAAACGAAATAGGGAAACGGCTTTAGCAACCGTTTCTATCGAGGTATGGCGCAGTCCGGTAGCGCACCTGCTTTGGGAGCAGGGGGCCGTAGGTTCGAATCCTGCTACCTCGACCACTAGACAGTGTGAGTGTGGAGTGTGAGTGAAGAGAAACAATTCTCGATCGCACTCCGCAGTGAGTGCAAACAGGAGACCATTGGTCTTCCTCACTCACACTGAAAACTCACACTGTGTACTGGGCTCATAGCTCAATTGGATAGAGCACCTGCCTTCTAAGCAGGGGGTTATGGGTTCGATCCCCGTTGGGCCTACTGAAAATCAAGCATTTACACCATCAACAAACCCGCCTCCAAAAAATTTGCATACAATTTGCATACTATTTGTAAGGTAATCGATTAGAAAGTATCAGAATCGATTAGAAATCTACTGAGCAAGCATGCTTTCAAGGGCTTCTTGATCTGCATCGACGGCAAAACCAATCCAGCACCAACCAAGGCTATCGGCTTCATTCTTCTACCGTGTTGGCGGCTAATGTCGCGGCTATGGCCCTGAAATCGTGGTAGGCTGTGACCCTGCCAAGACACAGCGAAGCCTTTGGAGCTGTTGCACGTCCAAGGGCTTCGGGATTTGCATACAAATTCACTTAATGTTTTGTTTAACAGGCTTTTATATAATTTTCATATCTGTATGCACTGCACACTTATATTTGATTATGGAAACTGAGACATTGAACATGATTGTCGTAGGGGCAACGGCAATAGCCGCGACAATACCCCCCGCCATATTTGGATGGATTGCTTTCACTAGAGAGGCTAAAGCTAAGAGACAAGAAGCAAAGCTAGAATACGAACGAACCCATGAAAGGCTTCTATTCGAGTCGAAATTGCGAGTGGCAGAGGCGGCAATAGTCTCACTTGTTCGCGTGATCGACATTTACCACAACATGATTTTGTGTCTGGATAATATGGGAAACGATTTGACCGATGCTCAATCAATCGCCGTTGGCGAGGCATTTGATGCCTACTTTGCAGAGGTCCAAAAACTTTCTACGGATTTCGAGAATGGCGATAGAGCATTGCTTGGCCTGTACTTTCAATTCCAAATGCCTGAATACCTTCGATTTCAGAGCAAACATGAATTGACAGCTATCCAGCTGGAAATGAGTAAGATAACCGAAGAGTTTACTGCTTGGAACGAGCTTGCTGAATCAACTTCTCCAATCCCTGAAAAGATGCTTGAGAATCTCGACGACCTTCAAAATCGTTGGAAAAAGGGAGTCGAGAAATACAAAGAAGTGACGATAAAGGTTTTTGTTGGGCTTAATCAAGTATGCAATCTAATAAAGGTTGAGCTTCGATCAGATAAGCTGCCGAGCACTAATTCTATTGCCAATTGGCCAAATTCTAATTCCCCAATCTCAAAACCGTAGTTTTTTGAAACGTTTTGCCGTTGGCGGTTTCGTAGCCCTTGCGCGATGAGTTTGTTTCCGATGGCTTGCAGGGTAAGCCCATGGGCTTTGAACGCATTGGCATCGCCCCCCGGTGCTTTGGGTTGTTGAGACTATGAGCTTTGCGGTCTTGCTGCCGTTGGCCGTGGTAGCATCGCAAAAAATATAAGGCCTCGTGATTCGCGTCGCTCCCGAGGGACCTCCCAATCTGTTCACTTTTTGCCTTTGTTCATTCTTCGTGAACAAGTCCCAGAAATGAACGGTTTTGGATCCCGCCATCTGTCGTCACTCATCCACCAACTCAAACCGATGGATCCTCGGCGAGGGCTGGGTGATCGGAAACGAAATGAAGAACTCGTAGATGCCGCTTGAAGGGGGCTTGAATTCCGATGCTGGCAGGTCGATGTAGTTTTCTTTGTTCCAGGTGGCCAGCCTGAATCGCAATTCGTTTGATTCGGTGCGGTAAAAAAGCTTGGCCTCGTTGATGTTTTCCATCTCCAGCATGATCTTGTAGGCCTTGGATTCCTGCATCTCCTGCTGTTCACGAATCTCGTAGAACCCGTAGATGGGTAGCTTTTGCTGGTTTTTGTCCAATACAAGGGCTTCCTTCAAGAAAACATCGTCCTTGGGTTTACCGATCGGGCGCAGGTGCAACTTGTGGATCGGCTGGGGTGAATAAACCCACAATTCCTCACCTCGCCAAGCTAGCCGCAGCCCGATGTCCTTGCCTGTCGCATCGGTCGCCTCGCAGCTAATCTTGGAATTTGCGCGCGAATCACTGAATCGCAAACGCAAGAAATAAATCGGCTCCGCAAATTGGAAGGTCTGCTTATGCAGGTCCTTGAGCGCCAAGGGAACCGCAGGGAATCTGGCTGCCGCATTCCCGAGCATTTCCTTGCCCCCCTGCACAGACCGAAGCGCTGTGCAAAATAGACTGTCCCCCGCGATCCACTTGCCAGATGGGGTATCCAAGATCGCCTTTGCAAACTCAAACAGCGGCGTACGGTAGCTTTTCTGGCTGGAATCGATGCTTTGGTAGGTCATCATGGACCAAATCTGGGATTGCCTCAGCAAAAAATCATCCCCATAGATCTCATACAAGTGCTCCAGCTCAGCAAGCTGGTAACGTAGATAGGAAAGCTGGATGATCGAGTTCCTGATGCGCTTATAATCGGTCCATGTAGGCGTGTCATAGGCCGAAATCGTCTCCAAAAAAGATCGGTAGCAAGTCTTTTCCATTCGAATAGCCGCTGTGTCGCCAGGCAAGACGCGGTTGTATTCATGCAGGCCGATCAGGCCATTGATGAAACCATTGAGCACCTCGGGGGCTGCCTTGGAGCCGGGATATTCCTCGATCCATGGATAGCCTTCTGGCGTCTTCCCGATCGTGCCGCCCTGCTCCACAGGCTTCAAGAGGACATAGGCCACTTGGCGTATCGTGCGCAAAGCTGTTGTGTCACCCGTCAAGGCATAATACCGTGCCAGGTATGACAGCCCCGCTCCCTGGGCCATGCCTGAAATCCAAGGCCCTTGCATATCCTTGAATGTAACCCGATAAGGCATCGCCATGCCCTTGCCCCCGTCTGTGATCATGACGAGACTCGTGTCGCTGAAGTATTTGTATTGATCGACGACTTGCCAGTAATAAACGGAGTCGCCCGTGGCAAGAAAATCCTCGTAGCGCATGATCCCCAAAAATGCGATGGCCAGGCCATGGTAATTGAGTGCCTGCTGCAAAATCCCCCTCCGATCAAAACTCCGCGCACCTTCCTTCAACCATTTGTCGGTGTCATATTGTTTCGTGAGGCATAGGTAGGGCTGCAATGCAGGCACCTGCCCATGCAGCGGCGCACTACTCTTCAACCACATCCCAAAAACCAGAAGTCCGAGGATTACCCTGAATTGTCTGCAAACCATAGATACGAAGTTAGCCTTTTCAAGACGATCATCGTCAAGTTCGCTCTGTTTATTCCCCCCAAACAACCACGGTCCATCAGCTGCACCGTCTTTCCTGGCGAGAATAATCATCGACGACAATTCGCCCAAGCCTCCTACTCTCCTCTCCGAGCCCGCAAAATCCTCACAAACGACCGCGAGCGCAGTTCCTCCATCGTCAAGCCCGTTGCCAATGCCTCTGCATCGGTGATCGCCCCGCAGTTGAGCGCGGCGATGAAGTAGTTGAGCAGGCCCTGCCCGGTCGCGGCATCGTCAAAGATGTCGCCCGAGAGCGTGACCCGCGCGGCGGCCTGCATGAAGTTGCGCAGGCGACCCGCAGCATCTTCATAGCTTTCCAGGAAAAACGAGTAGACCGCCGCATAGCGCACGGGAAATTGGGCGGGGTGCAGGTCCTAGCCTTGGTAGAAGCCGTTGTAAAGCGAATGGCGCACGTGGTCGTAGCCGAGTTTCCAGGCGCGGTGCACGACCTCCATGTTTTCCAAGATTTGCGCGGGGCTCAGATTGTCGCCCCGGTGAGGCCCCACGGGCATCACATTCGTCGCGCCGTCTGCAAGCATGAGGCCGGTGTGGCCGATCGCCACACGTGTCATGTGGTGAGCAAAGTCGCAGACGGGGTGCGACATCGCCTGGTATTTGGCGGTGATGTTGCAGTGTGCCGTGTAATCATAGGTGCCAAATGCGCTGGCGACCATGCGTCCACGGCTGGCTTCCAGGAATTTGCGCAGCGGGTTTTTGCCATCGCTGTCCATGATGGCCTGGGTCTGCTCGACCATGATCTCCATCTTGAGCGCGCCCGGGGCGAGACTGCTATGGGCCTCGATGAGCTCAAAGAGGTCGATGAGGGCGGTGATTTGGTCGGGGATTGTGACCTTGGGGAGCATCACGACAAAATTCTCCGGCAGATTGCCACCCGTGGCCTCGCTGAGCGTCGAGACAAATATATCGAGCGTGCGCAGGCCGCGCTCCTTCAGGTCCTCTGTAAATGGCTTGATGCGGATGCCGATGAAGGGCGGCAGCGTGCCCTCGGCCATCCCCTTGGCAC
>JANMIM010001286.1:0-1052 GCA_031375795.1 Bacteroidota bacterium | reverse complement strand
CAACCTCGACGAGTTTTTCATGATACGCGTCGCCGGCCTCAAGGAGCAGGTGGCGGCAGGCATTCATGAGCTGCCTGCAGACGGACTCACGCCGAGCGAGACCCTCGACCGCATCTCCGTGAAGGCGCACCAAGACGTCGCCCAACATAGCCGCTTGCTCAACGATGACGTGATGCCTGCACTGCGCAAAAAAGGCATCCGCATCCGGCACTATCCCAGCCTCACCAATGAGCAAAAGGCGGAACTCACGACCTATTTCAAGGAAAAGGTATTCCCTGTGCTCACCCCCCTGGCGGTGGATCCCTCGCATCCATTTCCACAACTGCGCAACCTGGGTCTGAACCTGCTGGTCGAGCTGCGGGACCCGCTCTTCAAAAAGGAGAAGAAGATCGCCGTGCTGCCATTGCCGAGCTTGCTGGGTCGTTTCATCCCGCTTTCCGGCAAAAACAAAGGCGACGTCTTGCTCTTGGAGGACCTCATCGTCCCCAACCTGGAGATGCTGTTTCCCAACATGCTCATCGACGACGCCAACTGCTTTCGCATCACGCGCAATGCAGACATGGACCTGTCTGAGGCCGAGGCCGACGACTTGCTCAAGCTCATCGAGCGCGAATTGCGCAAGCGCCGCATGGGCACGCTCATTCGCCTGGAGGTTTCTGACAAGATGCCGACCGAGAGCCAGAAGTTCCTACAGCAGATCACGGGCCTCAAGCACCGGGCCATCTATGAAATCTACGGCCCCCTCGACGTCGCCTCCTTCATCTATTTCCTCGACCTGGATTTCCCCGAACTCAAGGACGCAGCTTTCACCCCCTCGCTGCACCCCCGCATCAGCAAGAGCACGACGATCTTTGATGCGATCAGGAAGCAGGACATCCTGCTGCACCACCCCTACGATAGCTTCAACCACGTGATCGACCTAGCCCAGGAGGCGGCCCGCGACCCATACGTGACTTACGTTTTCGCGTCCGGCGGTGTACACGATATGCGAAAGCGGATCGTAGCATGGCAGCATGTCCGGCGCAGTGAACTCGACCGCGACAACCTCGCGA
>JANMIM010001265.1:0-8990 GCA_031375795.1 Bacteroidota bacterium | reverse complement strand
ATCGTCGAAACGGGGCTCGTCAACTTCAGCGTCCCCAGCGATCCCATGAGCCTGCTCTTCGGCACCAAAATCGCCTCGCTGTATGTGCAAAAGCCCTCGTGTATCCACATCTCTGCGTGGTCCTTGCAGCTCACGCTGTTGCCCCACCACTCATGGCCCGTCTCGTGGATGATGATGTAGTCAAATTTCAGGTCCAGCGCATCAAATCCCTTGTAGCCCACCAGGTAATCGTTGCCATAAGCGATCGCGCCTTGGTGCTCCATGCCCAGGTAGGAGGTCTCGACGAGGGCATAGCCGTCGCGCCAGAATGGGTATTCGCCAAAATGCTTCTCGTAGGCCCGCATCATCGGCTTCACCTGCGCAAATTGCTTGCGGGCCTTGGTTTCATTGGCGCGCAAGACATAATAATCAAGGTCATGGCTGCCCGTGGCATTCTGGAAAGTATCGGCAAAATGAACGTAGTCGGCAATGTTGATGGTTACGTTGTAATTGTTGATGGGGTAGCTCACCAACCACTCAGTCTGCGTCCACTGGGTGTCGAGGTCGCGCACGCTGCGTTGCTGCCCATTGCAGACGGCCTTCAAGCCGATGGGGGCGATAACTGTAATGAGCATGGAGTCGGGTTCGTCGCTGAGGTGGTCCTTGTTGGGCCACCAAAGGCTCGCGCCGTCGCCCTCGCAGGCCACGCCCACGAAGTCCTTGCCGCTTCCGTCCTTGCGCCAGACAAATCCGCCGTCCCAGGGTGGCCTTGCAGCAGCGACCGGGCTGCCCGAGTACTCGACATGCAGCTTGCCTTGCCTCCCCGCCTTCACCCTCGCAGGAAAATCCACAAACACCGCATTCGCATCGCGACGGTAAGTGAGCGTCTGCCCCTCGTAGGTCACGGCGTCGATGAGCATGTTCTCAAAAAGGTCGATTTGCAGCGTCATAAAGTCCTGAACAGTCGTGAAATAGATGTCGTTGCTTCCCGCAATGCGTTGGGTGCTGGGATCGACCTTGACCTTGAGGTCATAGAAGGTCACGTCGTAGCAGGTGCGCTCGGGCCGCAACGCGCCGCGTAGCGAGTCTGCATGCGTGAAATTGGCGCTCTGTGCCCAGGCTCCCAGCCCGGCAAGGAGCAGAAGCAGGCAAGCGGATAACTGGCGGATCATTGATGCATTCATTGCTGCGAATTAAACCATTCCTCCCGAACCTACGAAAATGCCAACGCCTCGAAGGGGAATTTCTTGCTTTTCCGCTAGGAATTTGCATTTTCATCCCATGAAATCATTGGATCAAGACGGCCCGCGATTTACCGGATGGCAACAGTTCATGCTCATCATCGTCGCCTCCCTCGGCTACTTTGTGGACATCTACGACCTCGTGCTCTTCAACGTCGTGAAAAAAGAGAGCCTGGAGTACATCAACATCGTGCGGCAAATGGGCTGGTCGCCGACCGAAATCAAGGACACGGGCATCTACTTGTTCAACATGCAGATGATCGGCATGCTGCTCGGTGGCTTGCTCTGGGGCATCTGGGGTGACAAACAAGGCCGTAAATCGGTGCTCTTTGGCTCGATTCTCCTCTATTCCCTCGCCAACATCGTCAATGCCTTCACGCTCGACATCACGGTGTATGCGATCGTGCGCGTGATCGCGGGCATCGGGCTCGCGGGTGAGCTGGGCGCGGGCATCACGCTCGTGAGCGAGACCATGAGCAAGGAAAAACGGGGCTATGGTACGATGGTCATTGTGACATTTGGGGCGCTGGGTGCGGTGTTGGCGGCGTTTGTGGGGGGGAATGGAAAGGCAATGGCGGAGGCGTTGTCGCGCATGAGCGGCTACGAATTCCAAAACTGGCAGCTCGTCTACATCATCGGCGGCGTCCTCGGGCTCATGCTCCTGCTCCTGCGCGCAGGCACCCTGGAATCGGGCATGTTCAAGGACATGAAGACCTCCGAAGTGAAGCGGGGGGACTTCTTGATGCTCTTTCGCAGCGGCAAAAACCTGCTCAAATACCTCAATTGCATCCTCATCGGCCTGCCGATCTGGTACATGATCGGTGTCCTGATTGCGCTCTCTGGCGATGTATTCTCCATCGAGCTAGGTCTGGTCGGCTCCGACGGCAAGTCCCTGATCTCCAATGGGTCTGCTGTGATGTTTTCCTACCTCGGCCTGAGTGCAGGCGATCTGCTCAGTGGCTTGCTCAGCCAGATCCTCAAGAGTCGCAAAAAGGTCGTGATCCTGTTCATCAGCATGAGTACCGCCCTAATGATCTGGTTCCTGTTCTTCTCGCAGGGCATCTCGCCGAGCATGTATTATCTAATGTGTTTCCTCATCGGCACCTCCACGGGCTTCTGGGCGATCTTCGTGACGATCGCCAGCGAGCAATTTGGCACCAACATCCGCAGCACGGTCACCACCACGGTTCCCAACTTCGTGCGCGGCGCCGTCGTGCCGATCACCTTGGGATTCAGCGCCTTGGCCCCCATCTGCGGCAACATCGGCAGCGCCGCCATCGTGGGAGCCATCTGCATGGGCCTGTCCCTCTTCGCCATCCTGTCGGTCAAGGAGACCTTCGGCAAAGACCTCGATTATTTTGAGATCGATTGAGGGGGGGAGGCGGGGGCCTCCGGCCCCAACGCCGATCGACCGCAAGCCTCCGGCTGGATTTTCGCTCACCGACACCCAATTCCCAAGGATCTGGCCACCCAAAAGCAAGCATTTCTTTGTAACTTTGCCCCTCGAAAATCCAATCCCATGCCCAGAAAACCCCACCAAAAGCAATACATCCTCGAATCCGTTCCCATCGTCGACTGCACACATGAGGGCAAGGGCGTGGGCCGCAAGGACGACTTTGTGGTCTTTGTCGAGAAGGCTGTGCCGGGCGATGTCGTCGATGTGCGTGTGACGGGCAAGGAAAAAAAGGTGCCGGTCGGCGTCATCGAGAAGATGGTGACTGCCTCGCCCGACCGCGTGACGCCTGTGTGTGAGCACTTTGGCGGCTGTGGCGGATGCAAGTGGCAAAACATGGATTACGCTGCGCAATTGCGGCAAAAGGAACGGCAAGTGACCGAGGCGCTGCGCCGCATCGGGCACCTGGAAGTGGGGGAGTCCCGCCCGATCATGGCGTGCGACGCGCCCTACAATTACCGCAACAAGGTCGAGTACACCTTCAGCAACAAGGAATGGGTCTCCAACGAGCGTATGCAAAGCGGCGAACCCATCGACTACCAAGGCGCGCTGGGCTACCATGTCGCCCGGTTTTTTGACAAGGTGATCGCCATCGACGAGTGCCACCTACACCTGCCGATTTTGAATGCCATCCGCAATGAAATCAGGGATTACACCCTGTCGCAGCCGCTCACATATTATGACATCAAGGCCCACGAGGGCTATTGCCGCAATATATTGTTTCGCACGAGCGAGGGCACGGGGGAAATCATGGTGTTGATGTTGGTCGCCTCGGAGGATGATCGCCCTGTGAAGGCGCTGTTGGCGCATTTGGAGGCCAAATTCCCCCAAATCACCTCCCTGCTCTGGATCAACAATTTGAAATGGAACGATACCTATTCTGAATTCACGCCCAAGGTCTACAAAGGAACGCCCTATTTGATCGAGCACCTGGGGCCATGGAAATACCAAATCAGTCCGACGAGTTTTTTTCAGACGAATAGCACGCAAGCCAAGCGACTGTACGACGTGGTGCGCGAGTTTGTTGGCGAAAAGACCGGCGTGATTTACGACCTCTATTGTGGCGCGGGCAGCATCGGCATCTATATCAACGACCTCGCAGACAAGGTCGTGGGCGTGGAATATGTCGAGTCCTCGGTGCGCGATGCCTACGTGAACTGCGAATTGAACGGCTTGAAGCACCTGAGCTTCTATGCCGGCAACTTGAAGGATATTTTGAATCCGGGATTTGTCGCCAAGGAGGGCCGCCCTGACGTCATCGTGACCGATCCGCCGCGTGCGGGCATGGACGAACCCGTCGTGCAGGCGCTGCTCGAGATTGCGGCCCCGCGTATTGTGTACGTGAGCTGCAATCCGGCGACACAGGCGCGCGACCTGGCTTTGCTCAGCGCAAAATACGATGTCCTCATCAGCCAACCGGTCGATATGTTTCCGCAGACGAGCCATGTGGAAAATGTGGTTTTGTTGGAAATTAGAGATTAGCATGATCGCACGTTGCTTGCTGGTTTTCATGGTGTTGTGGCTGCCTCTGACGCTGATGGGGCAGGCGGATTTTGCGACGATCGCACACCGCGGCGGGCGCAAGCTTGGGCCTGAAAATACGCTCGCAGCATTTCAGGCCGGGATGGCGACGGGCGTGGATTATTTGGAATTGGATGTGCATCAGACCTTGGATTCGGTGGTCGTCGTGTCGCATGACGAGACCCTGGATCGCTGCACCGACGGGACTGGGCGCATCGATCATCTCACCTTGGAGCAAATCAGGAAATATGATGCAGGCAGCTGGTTTGATGCACAATATGCAGCCGAGCGAATCCCGACCCTCGATGAGGCCCTCGACTTGATTGATGGAAAATGCGGGCTGTGGATAGAATTGAAGGCGGGTGGTGACTATCCCGGCATCGAGGGGCGGATTGTGGATCTGATCCAAGCAAAAAATGCCCAGGCTTGGGCCGAGGTCATCAGTTTTGATGGCGAGGCATTGCGCAAGATTCACGAACTCGATTCCAACATTCGCCTACAAAAATTGATGACCTCCAATCTGACTTTGCTGCCGTTTTATTTGGATACGGGCCTTCATTTTGGTTCGCCCAAGAAGTACAATTTTGTGGATGCCTATTGCTATTTTCACCGCTGCGCAGGCCGCGGGATTGTGAAAAAAGTGCATCGCTGGGGCAAAAAAATGAATGTTTGGACCGTCAACGACCCCAAACGCCTCGCCAAATTCAAAAAGCGCGGCGTAGACGGGATTGAGACAGACGATCCCGCAATTTATCGGTCCAAATAATCCGCCTAGGGTGGAAGCCAATGGAATTAGCGGCAAAGGCAAGCACGTACATACCCCTTCAAATTCTGATAATTCGGTAAATTCTGTAAATTCTGATCCCAAAAGAAATGACCCCAGCCGAAGCCGAGGTCATCCCGATCACTTAAATCCTAAAACCTGAATATCTTCTTAGAACGTCAGAATAAACGCCTTGCCGTCGGCATGCGTGCCGCCGATCACGTAGGTTTCATTGCTGAAATTGAAGGTTTCAAAAACGGTGAGCCGTTTTTGCGGCACGGTTTTCGTACCCACGATCGACGCAAAAACATCAATCGCGTGATACCTGACGCTACGCACAAACACGCCATTTTCGTCTGCCAAAATGCCGATGGGCAAAATGGCCTCATTGGCATCATAAGCCAATTGAAGGCGGTAAAAGCCCGATTGCATACCGGCAATCGGAAGTTCCAAATAGAGCAGTGCATAGTCGTGCAATTGCGCGACCATCGGCCGGATGTCTGGAATGACATTGGAAATCGCGAATTTTTCATTTTCGCGCAGCACGACCATCATATCGATCGACAGCAAACAGAGGCGCAATTCATCTGCTTTTTTCACCAACAATTTTTGGATGTTGCGTTGTGTGCGGGCAAAACGATTCCACATCCTCAATGAGAGTAATTTCTTCAAATTCATAATATTTCAGATACTTAAGTTTCCAGTTTGGAGCGGCAACCGACGTGGTTGTTTCCCCATCCTTTCTATATAAATATACGTGTGGCTTTTGACACCTCGTGTCAAGAACAGGGTTGAAAATTGGCGACTTTTCCGATTTCAAGTCCTTGTAAATCAGTGCTGTAAATTAAACATTTTCCGATGAAACCAAACACAAGAAAGGGCAGCCGATTGCTCGGCTGCCCCTGATTTTTCATTCAAATCCTACTTGGAAACGCTACAATGTCCCGAGTCCAGGAGACTCGGTTGGATCGTAGCCAAGCGACACAATTGCGGCGGCAAATCCTTCAAGGGGATCTTGACCTCCACGAGTGATGGTACGCCATCCATGGTCTCCAGTTTCTTCAAGAGCTTGCGCAATTGACCGACAGATTCCACCACGTAACCCTTTGCACCAAAGGCTTTTGCCAATGCCAGGTAGTCCCAAGTAGGCAAGATGTCAAAGGGCGCATAGCTGCCCTTGGGGGTAAATGCCTGGATGTCCACAAAGGCTTGCTCGATCGCATAGCCGCCATTGGACATCACAAACACGATGGCATTTGACCGTTGCCGCACGAGGCTCGAGATCTCCTGGCATATCATCATGAAGCCGCCGTCGCCAGCGACGACGATGGGCCGCTTACCAGTCGCCAATTCGATGCCGAGCGCGCATCCCGTCTCGTGTCCCAGCGAACCCCAAGCGGCTTGCGCCACAAAGGAGTCCTGCGGCATACCCATCAGATTCCCAAACACATAGAGGCTCGTGCTTTCACCCAAGATCAATTTTGCCTCCGCAATATTGCCCTCTCCCACCAGCCATCCTCCCAGCTCAAAGTAGAATCGCTCGTAAGTCAAGGGATCGGTCGCCAAAATACGTGGTGGCTTCTCGGCTTCGTAGACGGGCTTGCGGTATTTGCGCGGATACTTTGTGTGACTTCTGAACCGCTCGAGCAAGGCATGCATGAAATCAGCCATCGCGACGCGCGCAAATTCGGCATAGCCTACCCGTGCGACCTCGTCGTCGACCAAGATCATCTTGCCATAGTCGGCTGCCATCACGTCGAGGTAATCGTCGGTGATGATGGTGCCCAAAGCGATGATGCAATCACTCAGCGCCACCATCGTGCGCGTGAGCGTAGTGGAGGCCGGACCGGCGTATGTGCCGACAAAGGCAGGCTGTGACTCGTCCAGCACCGTTTTGCCCAAGCTCGTCGTGGTGAAATACATGCCGCTGGCATCCACGATTTGTTGTGCGAGGGACTGTAAACCAAATCGTTGTACTTCGACACCCCACCACAGGAGCGGCAATCTTGCACGGTCGATCAAGGCCCAGGCTGCATCGACCGCTGCCTCCAGGCTCGCGGCTTCGCTCGCCTCGGGGAGTGCGCTGAGCGTTCCCACAGGACGTGCGCATTCGACTCCAAAGATGTTTTGGAGGACCTCGATGTAGACGGGCCTGCGGTGGGTGAGCATCGCAATGAGTGCGGCATCGATTTGGGCGGGTGCCGTAGCGCCATCGCGCACGACGATCGAGGCCACCGTGACATTTTCCATCACCTTTTGGTCGGCTTCCAGGTCGCCCGTGCTGTGATGGTACAGGATGCCCTCGGTGCGTGTGAGCTTGCGGTTGTTGGTGCTCGGGCTCGGGCCGATGAGCGCCAGGGGCACGCGTTCCACATAGGCGCCAGCGATGCAATTCAGGATGCTGAATGCCCCGACGCCGTATTGGACGCTACAGGCCGCGACGCCTTTGAAGCGGCCATAGCCGTCGGCGGCATAGCCGACGCCGAGCTCATTGATGTTGGCGACACGTGTGATGGCGTCATTTTCATCAAGGGTATCGAGGAAAATCGATGCATAATCTCCCGGCACCACAAACATGTGTGTGAGGCCGAGGGATTGTAGCCTGTCCAAGATATAATTGGACACGGTATACGTGGTTGGATCGGTTGCCATTGCTCAGCCCTCCTCGATTTGCTCCAGACAATTGGGGGTCATGTCGGCGAGCGTCGCGCCCATCGCAGTCGCCGGGACGCAGCCACCGAGCTTGCCACAGCCTCCCCGTGGCACCGGCATCAAGGGATAGTTGGGGTCGAGCCACTTGGGCCGGGGCAATCCAAAATTGTCTTCGAGCATCTGCTCTGCGGTGTCCAGCGCGCCCTCGACCCAGCCTTGCCCGATCGAGTAGGCCTCGCCCACGATGTGGATGTCTTCGCCTTCCACCGGCTTGAGCATCTTCCACATGATCTCGTCGAGTCGGTAATTGGCCTTCCATTCATGCCATCCGCCGCCATAAGGATCGCCGCTCCAGTCATGGTACACGGCCGCATAGGGTTGCGGGATTTCTTGCACGGCATGCACCTCGGCGAGTTGCTTGTTGGCCGAGGAGACCATTTCTTCCGTGGCGAGCGACTCCATCGCCAATACCATGTCGGTCTTGTCCTTGTCCATGCAGGAGGGTACAAATCCCGCGAAGGTCGATCCCGATTCCAGCCCTTTCCAAAACGGCACGGTGCTGATGTCGTTGTAGGAGGCCATCAACAGGGAATTGAGCCAGGGCTTGCCATTGGGCTGCTCGCTCTCGGTCCCGAAATAGTAGACTTGGCGGATCGGCAAATCGGTGACCGATCGGCCCGAGACCAAGCCCATGCTGCGCCACCATGGCCGCTCGTAGGCCAGAAACAGCTTGAAGGCCGATTGGATCAGCACCGATTTCATGTTCTTCTTGAGCTCCTTGTCGCCAAAGAAGAAATCGGCCTTGATCAGTTCGAGGGAGCGGCGCGGCATGCCCAAGATGATCTTCTTGGCATAAACGACGACCTTTTCGGCCTTGGCATTGACCTTCGTCGATTTGAGATGCTCGACGATCTTGGTCTCGGTCGGCTCAAAGATGAGCTTGTACTTGTATACCTTGTCGTCGCTTTTTTGGATCTCGGCCAGGCGATGGTTCATGTACACACGCTTGCCGTTGGGGACGATGCCAGGAAACAGATTGTTGAATTCCTCGACCAGCGTGATCGGCAATTTGTCATAGCCGTCCTTGAGGGTGAGGAACTTTGTGCTGTCACTGTACTCAGTGGCAGGGAGTTGCGTCACTGCGTTGGCGTTGGCGACGTTGGCATCGTAGCCGCCTGCGTCTTTCATGAATTGGTAGCCCTCGTTGCTCAAGGTCTTGAACATGAGGTTCCAAAATCCATATTTCCAGAGTTCCTTGCCATAAGCCTTGAGCGTCATGAGGTCGCAAAGGCTCAGGTTTTGCATGTTGGGAAATATGTAGTTCATCGCCTGTACCTGCAGGTTGGTGGGGCCTAGGCCGCGCTCGGACCATGCGAGGTTG
>JANMIM010001234.1:0-3471 GCA_031375795.1 Bacteroidota bacterium | reverse complement strand
ATTTGCCACCTTTGGAATATTTGTCCTTGTGGAAGAAGACGCTTTTTTTGAAGCCATCGGCATTGCGCGAGACCTCATTTACAAGGAAATAGTCGATGAAGGAGGGGATGTCCATGTATTTGCGGTACCCGTTGATGGGGTCGGCAAAATTGGGGCTGTAGAGTGCCGTTTCGAGGCTGTCGATGAAGCCCGCAATATAAGTCTTCTGCGCGGGTTGGATCGCAAACTGATCGGGGTATTCATACACGAAATGGATGTCGAAACCCGGGTGGTCGATGGGCGAATAATTGGATTGGAAGCTGTTGTTGGCATTCCAATAATTCTGCTGCAGGATGTAGCCGCCCGTGAGTTGGTCGCCTGTGGTGTCGGCAGGATCGAGCCTGGAAATGTCCACGCGGTTGGAGTCGCGCTTGATCTTTTCGCTGATCACGTAGATGCCTTGGTAGGCGCTGTCGATGAGTACCTCACAGAGCTGTGCCCGCGGGCTGTAATGGCCCATTTGGGCAGACAGGTCGAAGGCGAGCATGTTTTTGACCAGCGAGCGGTCGTTGTAATTGGAAAGCAGCACCCAATCGTTTTCGGCAGGCATCCCGAGAATAGGGACATTGTTGTTGGCGCCCTGGGCGTCGCGGGTCTCGAAGCCAAAAGGATGCTGCGGATAACTTGCCGAGCTAGCCCCGCGAATCTCGATCCCGATATGCCCGCTGTAAACATTGGCGGGGCCGTTCAAGTATGTGAGGTTGCCGACACCATTGTACTTGATGTCCATCAGGCAATTGATCTTCGTGTCCTCGATGATGGTTTGGTTTTGCGTGTTGATCAAAACCAAGGGCAATTCGGAGCTGTCAAGGGCCACCTCGGGAATCGCCTCGACACAGATGTCAAAGGTCCCGGCAGAAGTTCCGTAGCCAAAGACCTGAATGTAAATCGTTTCGCCCGGGGTGAGACCATACAGGAGGAGGAAGGAATAATAGCCTGTCCCGCCGTCGTCGTCGCAGCCGATGCGTTGCAGGTTGCTGCACGTGCTGCCCCGCCATACGCCGATGCCCGTGTCGTTGATATTGCCGGGCAGGGTCTCGAAGCTCAGGCTCCCGGAGGCGGGCACCTGCATCGTGTACCATACGTCGGCCCCTGTGAAGTTGGCGCAATTGGGATTCAAGCCGGAGCCCGGAAAGCCGACGTTGGAGCCCGGGAGGCATTGGCCGGTGTCGATGGGCATCGCCGTGCAGGGAAATCCGCCAGGCAGCGTTTGGGTATTGCAATTCCCGACCGTGCCGAAGACGTTGCCGACCGCCGGGGGGGGGCCATCCTGGAACACGACATTCCAGGAGGAGTCTTGCAGGATGTAGGAATTTTCATTTTCGTATTGCCCCGGGGCATAGACCAACTCCAAGCTGTCGCCATTGCAAAGGGCGATCGTGGCCGAGCTGCCGAAGTTGGCGGCGCTGTAGGTGCCCACCGAGACATTGTTGATGAGCACTTGCAGGGTGGCGCCGTTCCAGCCATCGCCGTAGCTGTCCTGCATGGACAGGCGGTAGGTGCAGCATTGGGCTTGGGTATGGGTGCTTGTTAGGCACAAGAGGAAAATGAGTGCGAGTGTAAATGTTATTTTCTTCATCTTTACAACGATCTTTTTTCTGCAATACCTTGGGCCTAAAACGCCTGAAATGCTTCGTGATCGGTGTCGGGTGGGATGCCTTACACGCTGATTCACGACGCTCCAATCTCCAGCAACTTCGTCTTTTTGACTGGAAAAATCAAGAAATGCTTGTCAAATGCAGAAATCGGGGCTCCCGGAGGGTCAATCAGCGATTAGCTGTGGTGCTTTGCAGTTCTCCATTGTTTTGGCAGGCCAACATTTCGCAACATTTCGGTTGCTTTTTCCAGCTTTTCATGAAACAAAACGATGTCGTCATATTTGTTCAGTGACTCATCAACCTTCACAATTGGAATTTTCCGTTGCTTCAATTCTGATGCGTTTTTCATAAGATGGCTACCTGGGTGTTTGAAAGATAATATGCTTATAGGGAACTTGACCAGTAACTCTGCTGTCACCCCGACCGAAGTCGAAGTACGCAGCGGTCTTGCACAATGCACACGGGCTTGCTGATCACCTCCTGCTTCACATTTTGTGCAATTTAGGAGGTGTTTGGCTGCGCCGATCTAAAGATTCTACACTCAAGATGCCTCCGCTGGATCTTCGATTTCGGTCGGCATGACCACTTTTTTTGTTTACTGGTCATCATCCCGATAAGCATAAAAGAGAATCATTATTTCTCTTTACATCTCACCAAAAATCCTTCATTTCCAATTGCTTTCAAAATAAAAGTGACTACATCAAAATACCGCCAACAGGCACAATAGGTTTCGGCAAGTCGATTTCGCCCAGGGAATACAAAACTTCAATTTCAATGTTGCGTGCAATGGAGGAAATTGGGACATCGCCGATCAATCCTTCGAATGGATGTTCGCTGTATTCTCCAATCAACTCCATCTGAAAAAACACCCATGAAATCAATGTTGAAAATGGAATCGTCAACCAGATATTGATTCCTTGGGTTTCCTTGAGCAAGCCAAATGGCAATAGGAATACAAAAATGTTTACAAATATCCCTGCATAACTTGCAAATTGACGCGGTATGGGGAACGTTTTGATGCGTTCATTTTTCCCTTGATGCTCAAACAACTTAGTGATATGATTCTGGAGTTCAAAAAGTCCGAAATCTTCTATTAAGTTATTTTCTCTCAATTGTTTCATGGCGCGTGATTGATTTTGCAACAGCTTTGAAGCCATGTTGGGTGACGATACCACCTCCGCAATTTCTGCCTCAGAAATATATTCGGAAACATCCTTCTCAAATTCCAGATTGATGTCGAAATTTTTTCGAAAGACTTCACGGTACTTATTGTTGAGCGGCAGGTCATGTTCCCATGGCATTCTTTTGTGGCGCAAGAAGGACTTGTGTGCATACAACCATGCAATGTGTCGTTTTAATATTTTGATTTTGAAATCGTTTGCCTCCGTGTTATCATCTGGCAAATACGTATTCAGCATAGCAACAAGCGCTCTGCTGTCATTGGTGATTGCACCCCAATTCTCTCGGGCTTCATTTTGCCGTTCATTGGAAGCGTTATTTCTAAACCCGACATAAAAAGATACTGCAATTCCCAAAATTGAAATCGGCAAAAACGGAATTGCCAACCAATCCAAATGCAAGAAATGGAATACACAGACGACAATGCCTGACCAAATCGCTGCCATGATCACCGAAACGATCGAAAACTGGAGAATGGCTTTTACTGGCAAATTTTTAGTGAGCATACTTATTTCCACTCCTGTCCTAAACAATTACTGAAACGGGCATAAAAAATGAGCGGAAATGGCTACCTTGTTTTTGCACCACAAAAATAGTCATCCCGCTCATGAGCAATATTACAATTTTCGCCCAAATGGTCAGCATCCTTCCTCGA
>JANMIM010001226.1:0-1577 GCA_031375795.1 Bacteroidota bacterium | reverse complement strand
TTCTTCCAGCTCGGTCTCCTTGACGATGATCTCCAGCTCTTTTTGCTTCTCGCGCAGGTCGTTGCTGCGCTCGTCGACCTGAGACTGTGTGTCTGCAAGCAGCACGTTTTTCATCTCGATCTGGTCTTCGATCTGCTTGATCTTCTTCTCAGAGGTCAAGATTTCCAAGTTGGCGTACTCGACCTCCTTGGTGAGGGCCTCGTACTCGCGGTTGTTTTTCACAGCCGTGAGTTGCTCCTCGTATTTGCGAATCTGGGCACCAAAATCTTTGATATTGGCTTTGCGCTTGAGGATCTCGTTGCGGAGTTCCTCAATGTCTGCCTCGATTTTGGCTTTCTTGCCTTGGAGGCCTTGGATCTCAAAGTCCAACTCATCGACTTCCTCGGGTAGCGAACCGCGCAACACGATGATCTTATCAAGCAGGGAGTCAACGTATTGCAGCTTTGCCAGCGCTCTCAATTTTTCCACGATACCGTCCATGGGCTCAGCAGTATTTTACTGGATTGGTTTTTATTTCAGACAAACGAACCGCAAAAGTAGGAAAACTTTCTGACAATTGTTCATGTAAAAGATTTGAGGTGAACTGCTCCGACTCATGGTGCCCGATGTCGAGGAGCAGGATTTTGTCTTCGTTGTCAAAAAATTTGTGGTACGTGATGTCGCCCGTGACAAATGCGTCTGCCTTGGCGCCGATGGCATTGCCGATGAGGAAGCTGCCTGCGCCGCCGCACCACGCGACGCGCTGGATGATCTGCTGTGGGGCATCTGCATAGCGAATGCCGCCACAGCCAAAGCGCTCCTTGACCATGGCCAGAAATTCCTGCTTCGACATCGGCTTGGGCAGCAGCCCGATCATGCCCGAACCAGTCGTCGCATCGCTCTCGAGGGTCGGGAGCGAATGAAAGACGGGATCCGAGCCGCCGTTGGCGCGGTTCAGGGCCGCGCGCACCGCTCCCTTGAAATAGGCGGGGACAATGCATTCCACACGCCCCTCTCCCCCGTCGCTGTTGCTCCGCAGGTCGCGCGCCCCGGCCGCAAAAGCTGCATCGGCCAAGGTAGCCATCGATTCAGGATCGGTATAAAACACCAATTTCTGCAGCTGCTCGCGCTTTGCGCTCAAGATGCGCATGTCCTCGATGCCCATGTGCTCGCCGATCCTGCGGTTCACGCCGGTCTGCACGCTGTCGAGGTTGGTGTGGCAGGCATAGAGGGCGATGTCGGCCTTGATGGCCTTGAGGATGATGCGGCTCACATAGTTGTCGCCGATGAGGCGCTTGATACCTGTGAACCAAATCGGATGGTGGGTCACGATCATGTTGAGCCCACGGGAAACGGCCTCGTCGATGAGCGCCTCGGTCACGTCGAGGTTGATGAGCACGCAGGTCACCTCGGCATCTGGGTTGCCGACAAGCAGGCCCACATTGTCATAAGACTCTGCCAGCGAGGTCGGTGCCCAAGATTCGATGGCGCGGGCGATGTCCTTGATTTTCATTGGATGATGATTTGTGAATCAATTGAATGAATGCGTTTGCCTGCGCGGTAGTGGCAGGGCATGCCCTGCACAGTAGTGGGGGGGG
>JANMIM010001224.1:0-2018 GCA_031375795.1 Bacteroidota bacterium | reverse complement strand
CCTCGTTTGCGAAATTTCTGCTCAGCGAGATCACCAATACCGCCACCAAGATCGATGTGGAATATGCCATCCGCCACGATGCCCACAGCTGCTACGCCACATGGCCCAGCCTGAGTTGGCAGCGGGCAGGCTTCAGCGATGTGCGCCAGTGTATCACGGATTACCGTGTTCTGGTGCCCACGAGCCGCTAGCACGACGATCGCTGATTGATGCAATACCATCCACCAGTTTGTGTGTATTTGCCGGTTCGTTGTAAATGGCGATATTTTTTGGTTGTGTACGTTCGACTCCGCTGCTGCGTACCGCACGGCGCCGGGGTCGGTGCAGGATGGGTGCTCCGTGATCTACCAACGTGTGACCGCTCTGCGTTCAGGCCGCTTGCGCTGAGCGCCGGTCGATGGGTTTGCATGTTTGCAGCTCCCAAGGCATGCCACCAATATCGACGCCGGGGGTTCACACCTTCATAAGCCGAACGAATCCACAACAAGGCCCAGAAAAACCACCCACATCCGCCATCCCCCCATCAGACCTTTTCGGCCATCATCTCCTCGATCACCTCAAAGGAAATGGGCCGCCATCGTGAGTCGTGGGTCTTTTTCACCGACGTATTGCCAGTGTGTACCCGTGCTGCAAAGAGATGCCATTCTTGGTGGGGCACGATCACCTTGTCGATCGCATTCCATACAAAAGCATTGTCTTCGCCGATGTTGACCTCCGGAAATCGGTTGCGTAGCCAGAAGTTGCGGCGGTAGCAGAGCGTCGCGCCATACACCCAAGCCGGCAAGTCCATGGGGTACTGGTATTGCCAGGCCAGGCGCTGCAAGGGATCGTAGAAGCGCACCACACTGAGCCCCGTCACGTCTGCGCCGGTCTTTTGTAGGTTGGCGACTTGTGTCGAGATCCAGGTCGGCGCAGGCCAGTCGTCGTCATCCCAGTGCAAGATGATCTCGCCGGTGGCCATGTCACAGGCGAGGTTGCGCTTGGCGCCGATCGTCTGCCGGTCCTCGTGGTAGTGGTAATGGATCTGTGGGTGGTCGGGAATGAGGTCGATGACCGATTGGTGGCCATCGTCGATGATGATCAGCTCCTTGCTGGGATAGTCTTGCAGCAGGAAGTGCCCGATGGCGGCAGCCACAAAATCCCTACGGTCTGCCGTAGGCATGATGCAAGAGACCAGTGGGGCGACGCTCGCTGCGGGGTCGGGGTCGGCCCTGCCAGCGAGACGGTTGTAAAAGGCATAGTCCTGCTTGAAATGCCTCTGCTCTTCCATCTCATGCCAGTCATGGGGCAGCAAGAATGCCCCCTCGGTGAACCTCCAGGTATTCTTGCCGTGGCGGATGTAGAGATAGATGCCCTCGGCGGGGACGGCATAGAGGCGTGCACCCATGGCGAGGGCACGCTGCAGGAAAAAGGCGTCCTCGGCCGCGGACAGGTTGGGATAGCGCACACCGCTGTCGATCACCGACTTGCGGCAGAGTAGCACGCCAGAGACCACATGCCCGATGAACATGCGCTGAAACAATTGGATGCCCGGCCGCCAGAACCGCCCTTCACCTAGGGAATACATGGTAGGATATTTGAGTGCCGTCACATCTGCCAGACCCAGCAAGATGGGCATGGCCTGCCGCCGCAGCCGTGTCGGGTGAAACCAATCGTCGTCGTCCCAGAGCGCGATGATCTCGCCCCGCGCCAGATCGATGGCCTTGTTGCGCTTGTTGCCGATGCTCTGCACAGACTCCATCTGCCAGTACCTGACCGAGGGATCCTGCGGCAGATTTTCAGGCAGGTCGCTCTCCTGGTCATAGACGATGATGAGCTCCTTGACAGGGTAGTCCTGCCGCAGGAAATAGGTGATGGCTTGCGCAATAAAGGCGGCCCTGTTGGCGGTGGGCATGATGCAGGAGATGAGCGGATAGGCATGGTCTTCCAAAGCGGGCGTCGCGGCGACACGATTGGGGGCGGGGAGGGCAGCCTTGAGCGGAATGAGGTCCTTGGGCGCAAAATGCTCGCATTCGTCG
>JANMIM010000739.1:0-5459 GCA_031375795.1 Bacteroidota bacterium | reverse complement strand
CAGCTTGCGCTGCGCGAGGAAGGCGCGACCTTCAAGTCCCATATCGATGGTTCCAAGCATCTTTTCACACCCGAGAACGTGGTGGATACGCAGCGCGTGATCGGCTCAGACATCATGATGGTCTTGGACGAATGCCCGCCGTGGCCGAGCGACGAGCGCTACGCCCGCGAATCGATGGAGCTCACCCACCGCTGGGCGCAGCGCTGCAAGCAACGCTGGCTGGAAACCGAGGGCCTCTATGGCCACACGCAGGCGCTCTTCCCGATCGTGCAGGGCGGCATGTACCGCGACTACCGCCGCCAATCCTCGGAATTCATCGCCAGCCTCGACCTCCCCGGCAATGCCATCGGCGGACTGAGTGTAGGCGAGCCGACGGAACTGATGTATGAGATGACCGACCTGTGTTGCAGCATCTTGCCGCAAGACAAGCCGCGCTACCTCATGGGCGTGGGGACACCCGAAAACCTCTTGGAAAACATCGCCCTGGGCGTGGACATGTTTGACTGCGTGATGCCCACCCGCAATGCGCGCCACGGCATGATGTTCACGCGCGAGGGCATCCGCAACATGCGCAACCAGAAATATGAATTCGATTTCAGCCCCTTGGATCCCGACAGCGACCTGTTTTCGGATACCTATTATAGCAAGGCCTACGTGCGACACCTGTTCAAGGCCGAGGAGATGCTGGCCATGACGATCCTGAGCCTGCACAACCTGCACTTTTACCTGTGGCTCGTAGGCGAGGCCCGCAATCACATCTTGGAGGGGGATTTTGCCGAATGGAAGAAGGGGATTTTGCCGAAGTTGAAGGCGAAGTTGTGAAGGGGGCAGCATTGCCTGGCGTGATGAGCCAAATTTTCCGTGCCACTTGTCACGATTGATGTCACGATCAGTATCTGAATCGGCCTTTTTGATCCATACAGAGCAATCGAGTCACGAAAAGTGTCACGATCAATGTCACGATCAATGACTGAATCGGCCTTTTTGATTCATCCAAAGCAATCGTGTCACGATAACTGTCACGATCGCTGTCACGATCCGTGACTGAATCACCCTTTTTGATGCATTCCAACGGCTTGTGTCACGATAACTGTCACGATAACAGTCACGATCCGTGACTGAATCGGCCTTATTGATGCATTCCAACGGCTTGTGTCACGATACTTGTCACGATAACTGTCACGATTCGTGCCAGAATCACCCTTTTGGATGCATTCCAGCGCCTTCTGTCACGATCGCTGTCACGATCCGTGACAGCATCACCCTTTTTGATGCATTCCAGGGCCTTGTGTCACGATACTTGTCACGATAACTGTCACGATATTTCCAAGCCAATCAATTCAGACAGACCTCCAAGGGCCTTGTCGTACAAACGCTCTCTTAGCGTCGCCCGATGCCAAATGGAGAAAATCTAGACGCTTTTGGCTCAAATCACCCACGCAACGACACGCCTTACAAAAATCCCAAGCACGATTCCGATGAGCCATCAGGGATTGGCAAGTTCATAGAAGGTGGCAGGACCCGCTCCATGCCGCGTCAGTATTCCCAGTTCCTCAAGCTTTTCAAATTGTCGCAGGGCTTTGCGTTTATCAATCCCGAGATGTTCCTGATACTGTTGACGCATCACTCGGCCCTTTTCACGAATATAATCCACCATCGCCAATTCACTGGGTTTCAAGCCGGCTAGCGCGTGGTCATGGATGACTTTGCGCAACACATCTGGATTTCGTGCGAAGGTGACGGTCAAGAACGGACCTTGCATCACAAATTCCGGGGCCGCGAAGCCGTTCTTTTCATGCAATTCTCGAAACGTCTTCATCCCGAAACCTTTCTCTTCGACATAGTCCATCAGACCAAAAATAAACGAGATCACAGGATTCCTACTGATGGACGGCGCCTCAAATGAATTGAGTTGCTCCAAAGTGATGTAGGGCAATGGCTGCCCAGGGCTTTTGACGACGATCTTGGAATCGTCGATTTCAATCGAAGACTTCGCCCCTTCCAACATGTAATCGCGGTGGACCAAGGCATTGATCACGGCTTCTCTCAAAACTTCAAAGGGGATCTCTGGGACATCTACCTGCTTGAAGCCCAACATCTCCTTGGACAAGGGCAACACCTTCTTTAGCCAATCGGAAATGGCGTCGGGCAATAGCACGAGCGCCTCGTCGAAGGTGCGGGGTTCAACCTTGTCTCCACCGTACGTCACCGAGGCCATCAACGCCGATTGAGGATAGCGTGATCGTGGATTCTTCCCAAACAATAGGATTCCTAGTCCTGTAGGACGGTAGGTCTTACCGTCTGAATCAAGCTGGATCAATCTCAAATCACTCAGAAAGAGATGAAAATCATGGTCTTCTATCCCTCGGAACTCCAGTTTTGATTCCTTGATGAACTTGAGAAGCGCTTTTTCTGAAAATTGGTCCAGATCAGCGCCGGGAACCATGCGCTCCAAGGGGCCTAGGAGGTCTTCCTCTTCGATCTTCTTTTTTCGATCCATTGCCTGTGCAATGAACATCGTATTTTCTTGGGTGATCAAGTCCTGGAGATCGCGGTCAAACATCTTCACGATGGCATTGCCCTCGACCAAATGCTGTATCCCCTTGCCATCGACTGTGGGATCGGGGTCTGTGATCCCGACATAGACTGCCTTGATACGGGCGTTGGTGGTGCGGCGGCAACAAGGAACTTTGGGCGGATTGCGCTGTACACAAGGCTCCAGCGTGGTAAACAAGATACAGTCCTCGAGGTCCCTGTGCGATAATTTTCGTTCGATCAATGTAAACTCGGCATGGTCGCCATTCCGAAGTTCCCCACGGTAGGCTCTCACGACCTCACCATCAGGAAAGTCCAACACTGCTCCCACTTTGGGAGGAACCTTCCCATCTGCACGAGGCTCATTCTTCGATTTTCTCATTTCCTCGATCGCCATCTCCATGAAAGGCCGAGGGTCAAATTCTGGATGCATTCGTTTAGCCATTTTCGATCAGCTCCTATTTTCCCCGAAAGCCCACACAATCAACGATATCTGTAACCGTGACCTGTGAGGCCAAATTTGCTACACGCAAAAAACAAAAATCTGCGCATTTCAGCTTCATCTCTTTTTAGAAAATCCGAATGTTACTTCTCGGCACAATTTTTGCACCTCCACGCTAAGTCGAGCGAGATTTCCTAACTTCGCCGAGCAATGCTGAACAAGTTAGATCGGTATATCATTTTCAAATTCCTGGGGACATTTCTCTTCATGGTGATGATCATTTTGGCGGTGTCGGTCGTGATCGACGTCGCCGAGAAGATCGATGACTTCATCGAGCGCAAGCCACCGATGGACCTGCTCATCTTCAGCTATTACCGTAATTTTTGCCTGTTTTACGGGAATTTGCTCGCGCCGATCTGCATCTTCCTCGCGGTGATCTACTTCACCTCGCGCATGACCAACAATACCGAGATCGTGGCCATGCTCGCCGGGGGCGTGAGTTTTTGGCGGGTGATGGCACCTTACATGGCCACAGCGGTTGCATTGGCGGGCATTTCCTTTTACCTCAACGCCTACGTCGTGCCCATCGCCAACCGTGAGCGGGTCGATTTTGAGTACCAGTACTTGAAACGACGCACGGTGATGACCGACACCAATATCCACAAGAAGATCGGTTATGATGAGAAGACGGGTTATGAGACGTTTGTGTACCTCTACTCCTTCAACCAGTGGCAAAACGAAGGCTACCTGTTTTCGATGGAGGTGGTAAATTCCCAAGAATTGCTCAAGAAGCTCGATGCCACCAAGATCATCTGGAACGAGGAGAAGAAAAATTGGCACCTGGAAAACATCAGCGTCCACACCTTTTACGACGGAAAGGAGCAGTTGTACAAGCTGCCAGCCATGGACACCACCTTCCTGCTCACGCCTGCCGACATTTACATCAAGGAAATGCGCGCCGAGAGCATGCCGCTCAATGAGCTGTATGCCAGCATCGAGCTCGAAAAGGTCAGGGGATCTGGATTGGACGAGGAAATGGTCATCGAGAAATACCGAAGGTTTGCCTATCCGTTTTCAGCGATCATCCTCACGATGATCGGCTTTGCGGTGAGCACGCGCAAGCGCCGGGGTGGCACGCCCTTGCAGATCGGCATCGGCCTCATCATCAACTTCATCTATGTCTTGCTCATCGTCACAGGGCAGGCCATCATGGGAGACAAATACCCCGCGTGGGTCGCTGTTTGGTTCCCCAACATGGTGTTTTTTGGCGTGGCGGTATTCATGCTGCGCATCGCCCCCAAGTAGCAGCACCCGCTTGGCGCTCAGAGCTTGAAGAGCAACTCCCCTTTGGGACGCAGGGTCACCAACGCTTCCATCTCATATTCCGTTTGGATGGCGGTCGGCTTGAACCGTTGCAACATCAGCGCAAGCAACAAGGTCATTTCCATCAACGCAAAGCTGTTGCCGATGCACATGCGTGGCCCGCTGCCAAATGGGATGTAGGCAAATTTGTGCCGTGAAGCACTATTTTCGGGCAAAAAACGATCTGGGTCAAACTCCTCTGGCCGCTCCCAAAAATCGGGATGTCGGTGGATGAGGTAAATGCACATGATGATATTGGTCCCCTTCTGGATACTGTAGCCCTTTACAAAATCGTCTGCCAAGGCCTTGCGGCCGATGATCCAAGCCGGCGGATAGAGGCGCAGTGACTCGTCGATCACCCTTCGCAGGTAGGGCATGGCTGGCAGATCGGCCAAGGTGGGCAGCCGGTCGCCGAGCACGGCCTGGACTTCTGCCTGCGCACGATCCATCACATGCGGATTTTTGGACAGTTGTATCAATGCCCAGGCAAGCGCGTTGGCGGAGGTCTCGTGCCCTGCCAGGAACAGTGTGAGGACCTCGTCGCGCAACTGCAAGTCGCTCATGCCTTCGCCCGTTTCCTCATCGCGTGCCTCCATGAGCATGCTCAGCAGGTCGTCCTTGCCGTCGGGGGTATTGCGGCGTTGTGCGATGATGTCGTAGATGATCCTGTCAAACTCCTTTTTGGACCGCCAATAGCCGATGTTGCCCGGAGTCGGCACCCACACCGGTGGCAACAAGGGATTGTTGACCCGGGCCGAAATGAAGGCATTGAGCGAGGTGACGTTGCGTTGCACGGTGTCGATGTGGCCCTCGACCTGGGTGCCAAAAAGCGCCCTCGCCACGATGTTGAGCGTCACCGTGGTGAGCTCTTTGCCCATGTCAAACACACCCCCCATGGCTTGCAGCGCCTCGAGGCGGGTACGCTGCTTGAGCCCCTCTTCCAGCATGATGTCAAACATCTGCTCGATGCGACGCTTGTGAAAGGCAGGCTGCGCCAACCTGCGCTGCTTCAACCAAAAATCACCATCCGACGAGATCAGGCCCTCGCCCAAGACCAGTTTCAGGATCGCATAGTCAAAGCTCTTGCGGTAATTTTTGTGGTTCTCGACCAGCAGGTGCT
>JANMIM010001185.1:0-1885 GCA_031375795.1 Bacteroidota bacterium | reverse complement strand
AATAAAACGGTGTAAAGAGATCTCCCAAGGAATCCCGATGTTCCGTGCCAACGGGCATGCCACTGCCCACGATACTGCTGCTGCCTGTCAGTATTCCATCACAAAAGCTATTGCCGCCTCCAAAAGAGAAGGATGTCCAGACCAACTTGGCGTTGCGTGGGTCATAGCCGCCGTAGAAGTTGCTCGCGGCAATGTTCGGATAGCGGGCGCTTTGAAGCGTTGCATTAAGCGGGCCGATATTGGTACCAAAAGTAGTGCCGCCATCCATGGAGACGTCATACCTGAGCTGCCCGTTGGAGCCGCCCAGGAGGGTGGCATTGTTGCGGTGAACGAAGGCCACCAAATTGAGGGAATCCACGACGGCGACCTGGTTTTGGCCCGGGTAAAGGATCGAAAAGACATTGGATGAGGAACCAAGCATCACAGGTCCCAAGGTCGACACCTTGTTTCCATGTCCAATTGGATCCACCAATGGTATGTCTGGGCCTGAATTGGGCAATGGCATTCCGTCGTGCTCGACAAAATGCGACCGATTTTCACCCAAGCGAAGCTGCAGTTGCGCTGGGCTAGGAACGGATTTTCGTTGCGTCGCCTGGGAAAATTGGAAAAGAGGGATGAGAGAGGCAAAAACAAGTAATTTCCATTTGCGTGCCGTCATTTTGGATAATGATATTTATTGTAGACGGTAATATCGTGAAATTTTGGACAAAATGCAGATGCATTTTTGGCAAAATGAAGTATTGTCGTCCAAGTACAAACCTGATTGTCAGGCAGAAGCCAAAATCAACGAACACACTATCCAAAAATCTCCGCAGCCAATCGAAACGTATTGCAATGGGCCTCCACGATGTCCCTGATCTCGGTGCTGTAGCCGCCGCCCATCGAGATGGCCATCGGCACGTCGGCCTTGCGCATCGTCTCCAGCACGATGCGGTCACGCTCCTTGCAGCCTGCGCGCGTCATCTTGAAGCGCCCCAGTTTGTCGGTCGCGAGCACATCCACGCCCGAGAGGTAAAAGACGAAGTCGGGCTTCACATCCGCCATCAACTGCGGCAATGCCTGCCGCAGGTTTCCCAAAAACTCCGCGTCACCCGTCCCTGGCGGCAGCGCGATGTCCAGGTCGCTGGCCTCCTTTTCCATCGGATAGTTGCCGTGACAGTGCATCGAGAACGTAAACACCCGCAATTCCCCTTGGAAAATCGCCGCGGTCCCATTCCCTTGGTGCACATCGAGGTCCACGACGAGGACCTGCTTGGCAAGCCCGTCACGCAGCAGCACATTGGCGGATGTGGCGATGTCGTTGAGCAGGCAAAAACCCTCGCCGCGGTCCGCGTAGGCGTGGTGGGTGCCCCCGCTCACGTTCATGGCCACGCCATGCGTGAGCGCATGGCGCGCGCAGTCGGTCGTACCCTGGTTGATCACGCGCTCGCGCAGCACGAGCGCATCCGACTGCGGGAAGCCGATCTTGCGGGCCTCTCGGGCACTCAGCGTCTGGGTTTTCAGCTTTTCCCAATATTCCAGGCTGTGCGTCGTGAGGATATCGGCTTCGGATTGCGGCTGCGGCTCAAAGAGATTCGCCTGCGTGATCGTGCCCTCATACAGCAACTGCTCAGGAATGAGGTTGTACTTCTCCATCGGGAAGCGGTGGCCTTCCGGGAGCGGGTGCGCGTAGAGGGGGGAATGTGCGATGCGGAGCAGAATTGAGCTTTGGGGTGAATTTTTAGAATCACACTTGATGGCGAATTTAGTTCCTATTCAATAAAATCTCATCCAAATTTGGACATAATTTCTCAATAAGAAAGTTCTGGAATAAGGACCATTTCCTTGATTTTCTGAGCATTGAGTATGGCCTCCCTGCCGAGCTTGGTGACGTAATACTTGTAGG
>JANMIM010001180.1:0-1788 GCA_031375795.1 Bacteroidota bacterium | reverse complement strand
CCTTCCTGCTCGGCGAGATCGCCAACCTGCAAGACGACCAGGTATTGTGCCAATACAATCTCAATTATCAATCCTTGCTGCGCATCTGCCAGAGCCGCAACGTGCATTGGCTGGCATGGAGCTGGGATCATGACGGCTGTGCAGACCGACAAATCACCACCGCAGGAAGCGTGAGCAGTCTCACAACCTATGGCGACGACATTCTCAACAACATCGATTATGGCATCCACAATTTCAGCCCGGCACGGAGCCTCTACCTTTTCAACGGTGGCAGCTGCAACCTCCCGATGAATCTCGGAGCCGAGCGGCCCTCAGTTTTGATGCAAGTGATCCCCAATCCCAGCAATGGTCGTTTTGAGCTCGCCTTTGGGCGGACGATCGCGCAGGGTGAGGTGCGCGTGAGCGATCTCTCGGGGCGCGTGATCCATACGCAGACGTTTGCGCAAGCGGCCGGTGTGCAGGTGCAACTCGATCGGCCTGCCGGCGTGTACATTGCGACCTTGGTGAGCGAGGATGAAGTATTGGGCGTCGCGCGGATCTTGCAGCAATAAGCGACTAGAAATCAGCCAATCAGAAAGGGCGCAATATCGAGTAGACCCGATATTGCGCCCTTTGCTTGTGCACTGAAGGAGGAGCTTATTTCGCCTCCGGCTTCTCAAACTTCTCGCGGGGGCCGTAGAAATCATAGAGATCGCTTTCAGATGCGATCAAACTGTTGTCGGCCTCCTGTCCAGGAGCTTTCGTGATCATGTAGGTATAATTGCCCTTTACCCCGAGGTACAGCTTTTTGCCGGAGATTGCGGGATTCATTTCGTGCCAAGACTGCACGATGCCGACCACTTCGGTGCGGGCGCTCTTCTCGACCTTCTTGAGTTTGGGCATCTTGATGAGCACCAACAAGCGCTCGCCATCCTCGCTGAAGCGGGTGTGGTAGGAAAACTCGCGTGGCTTCAATTCATCGTTGATCGTCAGCTCAAACAACTCAGCCAATTCCTCGGCCAATGTATCGGTCACCTCACCGGTGAGGCTTACGGAACCGAGTTTGTCGTCGTCTTCATCAAACAGCTTGTAACGAGGATCGACAGGACCGCAGGCTGTGAAAAACAGTACGACGCCCAGGATCAAAAAATGATGCAATCTAATGTTCATAACAATATTATTTGAAAAGTGGTGTGATAATGAATCAAAAATAGCAGGGGAGGTGCTGATTTCCAAAAATAAATGGTTGACCGATGCGCCTTGTCGCGTGTCGGCAAATGAAGGTTTCCGATGAACTCGAAATTTTTCTTCAAAAAAATTGCATTTGGCCTTGCAATCTTCTGAAATGCCTCCTATGTTTGTGCCGATATGAAAAGATTCTTCTCCATGGCCTGTTGTTGCTGCGCTTCCGAAATGGGAGGGTGACACGCATGTCTTGAAAGGAACGTTTGCTTTTCTATGAATGCCCCTCCGAAAATGGTGGGGCTTTTTTTGTGTCTTGTGTGTTTTAGCTTTTTTCATGATCGTGATGCCAGTAGGAATTCAAGTCTGCAGTTAAAAGGAGGCGACCTGCAGTCGGGTTGCGGATTTGATTGAATACGGCGGGTTTCTCCAGCAAAGCGCCCTGCATGCCCAGCAGCAGGGTGCATTGTTAAAGCTTTATGAGTCTATATGAAAACATTGGAACTATATACACCTTGGATTACCCGCCTCGCCGAGATCGGGCAGCAGATTGGCAACACGCCGCTCGTGCCGATGCGGCGGGTGTACAACCGGCCTGGCGTCGAGATTTGGGCCAAGGTCGAATGG
>JANMIM010001152.1:0-10184 GCA_031375795.1 Bacteroidota bacterium | reverse complement strand
GAGCAGCAGATGCTCGAATTCCTGGGCGCACTCTACCGCGGCGGGGGCCTGAAGTGGCCTGATGCGGCTGCCACTGCGCTCGCAGAGGCGCTGGAGGCGCTCACACAAGCGCACTCAGACGCGCACTTCACAGGCATCCGCGAGGCGATCATCTGGCTGCGGGCCCGCACCCAAGGGCGTAGAATGGTGGATGTGGGGCGGGAAGGTTGAAAGTTTTTGGGGTTTTGGCGGAATTCCATCACGATGGAAATTGAGGAAAATCATCGCCTCGGCTGATTATGGCATTGTTTTGATTGGTTTCGAGCTTTCATTTTTACGGAACGAAGGGGATAAAATGTTCGTGGCTAATTTATGCTTGTGACCTTACTTGGCTACCAATCAGCTAGAACGTTATGGGCAGTTGTGATTGCCTCGAATTCAAGTATAAAATAATTTATCAATGAAGACTATTCCAACCCGCAGCTATTTGTTGTTCGCAGCGATCGTCATCGTGCTGCCAATGATTTCCCAACCGATTCGTGCTCAGATGCACAGATCGATCTTGGATGATGTATTTACGTTGTACAACCTCCTCCATCGGGACTATTCGCAAGCTGAAGAACCCGAAGTGAAGCAGAAGAGAATTGAAGATGATCGAGGGACGGTCATCGCAATCTTGAAGAACTATGTCGACGTCAAGAAATTGGCTGATGAGACGATAGCCAGGGATAAGACACCTATTTCTCCAAAAGCAATTTTGGGATCTCTTGGCAAGCACGTTGACACGCTGAAGTTGACCATTGAGAAAAGCAGGAATACAACCTCCGAATACAAATTGACAAAGGCAGACTTTCAACGATTGAAGTTTGATCCTGAGGAAATCAATCTCAACAAGGCGATCGCTGGCGTGGAGAACGTAAAGATCTTCTTATTGTCACAACAAAAAAAAATTGAACGGGATATCAATTCATTGCGAATTGGGGCGAAAACCATCAGTCCGAGTCTCTTTGAAGATCGCGGAGATGTAATAGACAAGATTGCTGCGGCAGAAGAGTTACTCAAGATTGAAAAACTTGCTCGGGATCAAGGGGTATTGAAACAAATTCAAAGTGTTTTCGGAAAAGACACTCTCAAAAATGATTTGCTCGTTTCGATTGTTGAAGAATTCATCAAAAAATACGATGCGCTTGAATCCGATCCAAGCTCCTATTCTTCATCTGAAATAGCCTTCTCTGGCCAAAAAGCTGCCTTCGGCCTACCAGGCATTGCCAGCTCAGCACCGATGGTCGTCGATGTCATCAATGAGGTCCTGATGGAAGAAATCAAGGCAGAGGTGGCTAATGCTGTGTTTAAGGTGATCAAACAAGGATTGACAGAAACAAAAGACGAAATATATCTAAGTGCAGGCCAAGAATATACAGCTGCTGCAAGATTCGATCTCAAACTGAAGGAAGATGGAGACGAAGTTCTTGTTGGAAAAGAACTGCATATTTACAATCGTAATGGTGAACCTGATGACAATGTTGTCACCATCAACAAGGGTACAACATTCACAATTAAAAAAGGATATCACTTCAAGGGAAAAGTAAAAGATGCGATCACAATTTCCACGCAAATCTTAGGCACGTTATTTCCAAAAACCAAGGAATTGGTGATGAAGGTCGATGCCAAAGATTTCTCCAGCATTGTAGATATGCTCAAGGAAAGAATTCGTGAAGACCTCAAGGACTTATTGAAAAATCTCGCCTTACTTGACGACAACGTCGCCTGGGTGAAGACAATGAAGAAAGCCCACCCTGAAGTAGCAATCGCATTTGCGGGCGTAGATTTGATGAATCAGCTTACTACTGTCAAGCATCCTGTGGAGATTTTCTCGTTGTTTCCAGCCTCAGAACTTTTCAATTCGTTGGAAAATGACACTCCATATACCAAAAATCCACGGTCAATGGCAAGGCTAATGGAAATATTTGCCTACAGCTTTACCGTGGAGTCTAATGGTGCAAAGGCATGGGTGGAGCTGGATGCGCTGGAACCCTTCCTTGACGAAAAGGATTTCTATCGTCTCTATTTTGGACTGCTACTAGGTCTCGACAACAAGTATGATGCCTACCAAATAAGGTGGTATAAGAATGCTAATGACACCAAAGGAGATCGGCCAATAGAATTGCTAGCAAATGAGGCAAAAACGCTGATGGACAAGGAAATATTCGACAAGTATCGTGCCACGTTCTACAAGATCGCTCAAGTAGGAAACTATGTAAATGAACAGGTCATAGCTATGAAGCAAATGAAATCGAAAACGGGAACGGCTGACTACCTAAAGGTGATCTCATACTCAGAGTCTGTTACAAACATGCTTGACACGACGCTCTGGGTGATCAGCGATGTGATGAAAACCGTGATTCCTGAGGATAAGGATCCAAAAAATCGCGTAGACTCCGTAATTACCAAGATCCACTTTGCGACGACCTCCATGCGGGAGGCGACGAAAATCTACAAATCGCTGAGTGAAAAAGAATATGCTGCTGCGATTGGAAATGCCATGAACCTCTTGCAGACGATTACATGCAAAATGGCAAAGGATAGTGACTTATGCCAAACCTGCTCCAACACAAATTGGACGCGCACAGCCAATCTGCTGGTCTCCATTGCTATTGCAAAGGATCGCGATGACCTGGAGGCAGCCTTCAAACAATTTGCCCACAATCCTGGAAGTTGGCGCGTAAAGCGCGAGTCGACCTTTAATGTAGCCCTGTCTGTTTATGGTGGTGGTTTTTTTGGAAGGGACCAATTGAGTGGGGATACCTTGATCATGCAGGTCACGACAATTGACTCAAGTGGCCAGACCACGACAACTCAATCTGTCGAGCCAATTAGCAAAGGGAATCGAAACAGTAGTAGTGCCGCAATCACTCTGAGTATTGGCCCCTCTTGTAACTTCGGTTTCAAGATGCTTGGACTTAGATGGTCTGCATCACTTTATGTACCGATCGTAGATATCGGCGCCGTGACGGCTTTTAGGATCAAAGATGCCTCGACATCGGATCTTCCAAATTTCGAATGGAAAGACATCTTTTCTCCTGGGGCATATGCCTATCTTGGATTGCCAAATATGCCGATTTCAATTGGATTTGGTGTCCAGTCCACGCCAGCGTTGCGAGAGATAAAATTGATCGATCCCACGCACATCCGTACGACGTTTGCCGGTTCCTTTCGATATGGGGCTTGTGTGGCCGTCGATCTGAGTCTTCTGGATTTCAAAACCAAGCTTTCAAAGAAAGGTAAATGAAATCTTCAATTCCATTCCTGAAATTAGTGAAACGAATGGCTTGTTTATGGGTGGGTTGCCTCGCCGGCTTTTCCCTGCAAGCTCAGATGGATGAGTTGCCCGTGGATTTCCCGATCGGCGACGATTCCCCGCTATACGACACATGGGAGCTTGAGCAGTCAAAGAATTATGAAGTTTTCTATGAGTCATCAGAGATCGACCCGGGGTTTGAAATCGTTTCCTTTCAAGCTCCCACCGAAGCTCCCGTTGAGCTTGACTCGCTACGTTCGCGGAGGGAGATGGTAAACCCACCTGAAGATGTGCTTGCAAATAAGGGTCTTTGGGGAGCTGTGACAGATACGATGCGAGATGCTTTCATGCTCAAAGAAGATATTGGTGGTGACCCGAGCCCGACGCCCGAGGCGCGTGCCGAGGAACGAGATCAGCAACTTGCTGCGTTGATTGACCTCCTCCATCGTCGTAGAGTCCCTCAATACCTCGACAAATCCTATCTTTCGCGGGCAACAGCTGATCTCGCTGACAAACGGCGGTTTAGTCCACGCATCGAAATCAGAGAACTCGATCTGCGCGACTCTCTTGAACACGGAATCTTTAATGCCAGCCGCGGAACACTTGGAATGATCGCATCTGAAAAGCTTACCCCAATTGACGAATTCACCGTTCAGGTGGACACATCCGTGATCATGGGGCAGCAATATGGCCTGTGTCGCGATGAACCCTACTGGACCCAGCCAAGTGCCTGTTTTTGCACTGCCTTTTTGGTAGACAGCAATATCGTAGCTACGGCCGCACATTGCATCCAATATCTCAACTTGGACGAAATCAAATTCATCCTTGGTTTCGAACTCGCGAATCAGAAAGGCAAAGTAGATTACAAAATTGAGGGTAGAGATATATTTACTGCAACCGAAGTCATCGGTCGAAGTGAGTCGCAGCCCCTGGACTTTGTTCTTTTGCGAATAGACCGTGCTGCTAGTGCCCAAAAAGTACTCAAAGTGGCGACTTTGCCAGCGGCCTTTGGCGATTCCGTCTATGCAATCGGATTTCCCTCGGGTCTCCCGATGAAGGTGGCTGGTATCGGTACCGTCACCCAAAAAGAAGGCAACGCCTTTTTCTACTCCAATATCGACACGTACGAAGGCAATAGCGGATCTCCCGTCTTTAGTGCAAAAACCCACGAAGTCGTAGGTATTCTCATCGAAGGCGACCAGGACTTTGAGAACCAGGGAAATTGTCGTCGAGCCAAGGAGTGTTTTGGAAAGAATTGCAAGGGCGAAAAAGCCATTTCCGCTTCACAAGTTCTTCCATTTCTACAGCATGCTAGGCAAGAATATTGATTCCACTTACACCGAAAATTACTTTCCCAAAAACGCCCTACCCCCCCCAAGCCCAGCCCACGCTGGGCTTGGCCATTTCTCCCCCTCCCTATTTCACCTTCACCCGCTTGATCAGCAGCGATTGCAGGGCCGTGTAGTCGATTTTTTCCGTGGAGATCGTGAGTCTTGGCTCCCAGGCCACGATGATTTTGATGCCTTCCTGGACCTCTTCTGTGGTTTGATGGGTCGTGAGCAGGGTCCTGGGCCCTCCATTCGGTGCTTGGTAGACCATATGGAAGGTCATGCCAGATGGTTCGTTGGGGTTCTTTTCGCCGGCCATCGATAGGGTGCCTTGCGGATCAAATTTCTCGTAGGGCTTCCACCGCGAACTGATGCCCAAGAAGTGGCCGCGCCGCAGCAATTCGCGGGTGCGACGGTCGATCGCCCAGTCCTCGCCACGGGTGATGAACGGAAGGAAAAGGGCAACAAGAGGCATCGCACAAAGGGCAATGACCGTGCGGTAGTCGGCCAGCCCAAGATCGTGCGGGTTGTTGACCGTAGCGGCCAAGAACCCACCCATGAACAGGTATAGGATGAACACGCAGCCCAGCCCCAGGGCTTGGTTGCGTTTGAAGTACACCCGGTCACCGTCGGGTTTTGGGAAATGGTGTCGCATGCCTCAATTTACGAAGGGAGATCGGAATTTGCATGCGTCGCGGAGGGTGGAAACACAAATTCACCCCACCAACAATTTTCCAATTGTATCTGCATCCACCAGCCACCCGCTGCCTCCGAATCGCCAAAGTCCGCCCTTTACTGCACGATTACCCTGCGATCACAGCGCCTTTACTGCGCGATTACTGCACAGGTATTGGCGGGATATTCGCAGGTTATTCCCACATGATTCGCACCGTACCTCTGTCCAACCCCCATGAAAGGCCCGATTTGCAACCAAGTCATCTTTCCCGGATGCTAATTTTTTGATCGTACAGGATTTGCGCATTCAACCCAAGCCTCGCTCAAACAGCACCAGCCTCACCACAAAAACGGAATCACCGCCCTCCTCCCCTTCGGATACTCCGCAAACTTCTCCAAATACCACCGATGATGGTCCCGTGCCCGTGGCGCCAGATTCGCAAAGGTCCAGACCGCAAAGCCCAGCACCGCGACGTTCCAGCCCATCAAGGCGTAGCCGATCCATTCCACCATCTCACCAAACAGGTTTGGGCAGCTGACCCACCGGAACAGGCCCCCTTGCGGGATCTTGTAGCCGGTCTCGCCGGGCGCACGCAGGCGCAGGAGGCGGTTGTCGCTGTCGACATTCACCAAGACCCCAAACACAAACAACAACGCCCCGAGGATGAATTGCCAGGACCAGAGCCACGCGACGGTGTAGGTCGCGTACCAGCCGAGCCAGATGCCCATGGTGCTGGTATTGACGAGGTTGAAGAAGATGGCGCTGCCCATGATCGCCACGGGCATGCGCTTGCCTTGGGTGCGGGTGCGCAGGGGGAAGATGAGGCAGCGGTTGAGGTAATGGCAGACATAGAGCGCAAGCAGGATGTAATGCACCGGCGTCTTGACCGCCTCGCCGAGGAAAAACAGCGTGGGGAGAATGATGAGCCCCGGCGATTCCATGACCATCCATCCGAGGCGGTTGGAGACCGTGGGTCCCCAGCCGGGCTTCACATGGCGGCCATAGGGCGCGCTCACGAACTGCAACACGACAAATGTGCCGACAGCCAACGCCATCCAGGCCCAGATGAAGATTTCCAACGCTTCCTTTGCAACCATTTGGCAGGCAATTTCATCATTGTGGGGATGAAAAGAGAAAAATTTGTTCGTCGGCCCTCCCCAAAACTTTGCTTGTGGCCCGACGAACGATATGGGTGGCCAAACTATGATTCGGCGGCGCCGAATCTTGAATCAAAATGCCCGTTCGTCGGCCCCCATCGCAATTTTGGGGAGGGCCGACGAACGGTTGCTCGATCTGTCCTGCCACCCGGCATCCCCCGACGCTCCCAATATTTTGCCCTATCTTCGCATCCGATTGGCCTACATTTTTGCATTGCATTGAGACTCGATCCAAGCGTTTGTATGAAAAAAATCCCTCTTCTTGCCTTGTTGGTGCTCTTGTGTGGGCTGCTTCCCGCCCAGAAGTACACCGTCAGCGGCTTTGTGACCGACGGCACCTCGGGCGAGAAGCTCATCAGCGCGCGTGTGTTTGACCCCGACCGCAAGATCGGCGCCATCACCAACAACTATGGATTTTACAGCATCACGACCGAGGGCGGCATGGTCGTGATCAATTGCTCCTATGTCGGTTTCAAGTCCTTCAATGCGGCTTTTGAGCTGAAGGGCGACACGACCGTGAACATCGACCTGCAAGCCGAGGGCGTGGAGATGGAGACGGTCGAGATCACCGACGAAAAGGACATCGCCGAGAACACGCAGATGAGCACCATTGACGTGCCGGTGGAGATGATCAAAAAAATCCCTGCGCTCATGGGCGAGGTCGATGTGATCAAGGCGTTGCAATTGCTGCCCGGCGTGCAGTCGGGCAATGAGGGGAGCACGGGCTTCTACGTGCGCGGCGGCGGCCCCGACCAGAACCTGATTTTGCTCGACGGCGTGCCCGTGTACAATGTCTCGCACTTGTTTGGCTTCTTTTCGGTCTTCCCAGCCGACGCCATCAGCAACGTGACGCTGATCAAGGGCGGATTTCCGGCGCGCTACGGGGGGCGCCTCAGCTCGGTGATCGACATCAGCCTCAAGGACGGCAACATGAAAAAGTTTCATGGCGAGGGCAGCGTGGGCATCATTTCCTCCAAGCTCACACTTGAGGGGCCGATCTGGAAAGACAAGACCTCCTTCATGGTGAGCGCACGGCGCACCTACCTGGACCTGCTCGCCCAGCCCATCATCAAGGCCGCGTCAAATGGCCGCACCAGCGCAGGCTACTATTTCTATGACGTCGTCGGCAAGATCAACCACAAATTCAATGACCAAAACCGCCTCTATGCCAGCTTCTATGGCGGCAACGACAAGGCTTACGTGCGCGACAAATTCGAGGACCAGTATGGTACCCAGAGATTTGAGTCGGAATCCAAGTTCAAGTTGTCTTGGGGCAATATGATCGCGGCCTTGCGGTGGAACCACCTTTTCAGCGACAAGCTCTTCGCCAACTTCACCGCCACCTACTCCACGTTTCACTTTGGCGTCGGGGCAGACCAGTCAGACAAGACCATCGATGGCACCCAGACCCAGACCAATCGCTTCGCCCTCGACTACGACTCCGGCATCCGCGACTACAACCTGCGCACCGACTTTGACTGGTATGCCACGCCCAACCACTTTGTGCGCATGGGGGGCTATGGCATCAACCACAAATTCACCCCGGGCGTGAGCAGGCTCGTGATCGAGAGCGGCGGCTACAACCTGGACACCGTGCTCGGCACCAACCCCATCGACAGCTGGGAGCTTGGCACCTACATCGAGGACGACTTCAAGATCGGTAGCCGCCAAAAGGTGAATCTGGGCTTGCACGGCTCGGCTTTTTTGGTGGATGGCAAATTTTACCGCTCCCTGCAGCCACGCATCGCCTACCGCCTGATGGTCGATGAAAATTGGGCGGTGAAGGCCTCGGCCACGAGCATGTACCAATACATCCACCTGCTCACCAACGCCAACGTGGGCTTGCCGACCGACCTCTGGGTGCCCAGCACCGGCAACATCAAGCCCCAGCAGGCCTACCAGGGCGCTGTCGGCGTGGCGCGTACCTTCAAGGACCAGGGCCTGGAATTCAGCGTGGAGGCCTATTACAAATACATGACGGGCTTGCTCGAATACAAGGAGGGCGCGGCCTATTTTGGCGAAAGCACCGACTGGCAAAACAAGGTCGTGCAGGGCGATGGCTGGGCCTATGGCTCGGAGTTTTTCCTGCAAAAGAAATTTGGCAAGACCACCGGCTGGATCGGCTACACCCTGAGCTGGAACAAACGGCAGTTTGACGAGCTCAACAATGGCAATGTATTTCCCTTCAAATACGACCGCCGCCACGACGCCTCCTTTGTGCTCATGCATGAATTCAACAAAAAGGTGGATTGCGGCCTCACCTGGGTCTATGGCACCGGCAATGCCACGACGCTGCCCGTGGCCAGCTACCTAGGCATCAACGTGGGCCAGATCAGCGGCTTTGGATCCCCCAACACGATCGACTACATCTCTGAGCGCAACGGCTACCGCCTGCGGTCCTACCACCGCCTGGACCTGAGCGTGAACCTGAACAAGGACTTCAAGAAATGGTCGCGCACATGGTCGTTTTCCGTGTACAATGCCTACAGCCGCCGCAACCCCTATTTCCTCTATTTTGATAGCAATGGGCCCGACAACCAGCGGGTGCTCAAGCAGGTGAGCCTCTTTCCCATCATTCCCTCTGTCGCCTACCGATTCAAATTTTGAACAACATGAAACATCCCCTGAGATACCTCGGCTTGTTGCTTCTCGTCTTTGCGCTCGGCTGCGACCAGATCATCGAGCTCGACCTGCCCGAGCAAGTGCCGGTCCTCGTCGTCAATTCACTCTTCACGCCCGACAGCACCTGGGCAGTGAGCGTGACCAAGAGCCAGAGCATTCAAGTGAACGATCCGCCGACGACCGTGACCAATGCCGTCGTGCTGATCATGGAAAATGGGGCGGTGATCGACAGCTTGGTCCTGTCTCCCCAAGCCGTCTATGTCTCGCCGACAGGAGGCAAGCCCGTGGCAGGCCATGTCTACACGGTCAAGGCCTCGGCCCCCGGCTATGCCGACGCGATCGGTACCGACCTCGCGCCGATCCCCGTCGTGCCCTATGGGTTCATCTGGCGCGACTCGGTGGTCAGCGATGAGTATGGGCAATGGCGGGGCGAATTCAGCATCAACATCGACGACCCGGCAGGAACCAAAAACTTCTATCAATTGAGCATCTACCGCGTCGATTCGTTCTTGGACCCGCTGGACACCATCATCAGTATTTACCAGTTGTACCCGACCGTGCAAGACCCGGTGATGACGTTCAGCTATTTCACGGGAGCCGTATTGTTTGACGATGAGACCTTTGACGGCACGCGCAGGAAACTGAGCGTGCAGCTTTCCAGTCAGGATTACGACGGGGCCTTCCTGTTTTTTGGCTTGTCGACCATGTCAGAGGCCACATACCGCTACAAAAAGACCTACACCAGCTATATGGAAGTCGGGTTCAATCCCTTTGCCGAACCGGTGCGGGTGTACAGCAACATGACGCCCGGCATGGGGGTCTTTGCGGGATCGAGCACGGTGTTTGACTTGGTGCCTTGATGGGCTGTCGCAGAAATGATCAACTTATAGGTTAATGATTCGGATAAGAGGTTTCTATTGGGCGATCGTCTTGCTGCTGTCACTGACTGCCTGCAAAAAGGACGTCGCCCCGGAGGGCATCGATTTCCGGCAGGAAATGCGCAACCTCGTTCAGGAAATCTCCAGCAACGCACGTAGCCGTGACGGCGACTTCATCGTCATCCCCCAAAATGGTATGCCGCTGTTGTCGACCACGGGCGAGGCAGCCGGCCCACTCGCCACGGC
>JANMIM010001116.1:0-6043 GCA_031375795.1 Bacteroidota bacterium | reverse complement strand
CAGCACCGACAAGGCCGTGAGCCCCATCAACACGATGGGTGCCACCAAGTTGCTGAGCGAGCGGCTCATCGTGAATGCCCCTGTCGGCTTCAGTGACATCCAAGTCGCCTGTGTGCGATTTGGGAATGTACTGGGATCGGTGGGCTCTGTGATCCCGATGTTTCGGCAGCAGATCGCCAAGGGTGGCCCGGTCACGGTGACCACGCCCGACATGACGCGGTTTTTCATGACGATCCCGCAGGCCGTGCGGCTGGTGCTGAGCACAGCCGAGCGCATGGTGGGCCACGAGATCTTTGTCCTGAAAATGGACGTCTCCCGCATCCTCGATATCGCTGAGTTGATGATCGAGCACCTCGCCCCGCAGTATGGCTATCGGCCACAAGACATCGCCGTCGAGTTCATCGGCAAGCGTGCGGGCGAGAAGATCCACGAGTACCTCTTCACCGAAGACGAGGCCCCCAACATTGTGGTGATGGACGACATGTTTGTCATCCGCAATTCCCCCTTTGATGCCCTCAAGGTGGAGCACGACAATGCCGCCGAGATCATGCGTCAAGGTATGGGGCGCATCATTGACAAATCCGAAATCCTCAAAATTCTCACGGACTGCAAACTGCTTTGAGCATTCTCCCAAATATCTCGGGCAATCTCATCTTGCAGACCATGCGTCGCACGGGCAAGCTGCTCACGCCCAGCGAAAAAAAACGCTCGGTGAGGATCATGTTCTACTCCCTCGTCGGAGTGCTCATCGATGTGGCCGGCCTGGCCATGGCTGTGCCCGTGATGATGGCCGCAAACGATCGCATGGTTGTAACCCGTCCCGGGCCCATGCACGATTTCATGGTATTCTCGGGCGTACAGACCTATGAGTCCTTCATGCTCTTGCTTGGAGTCTTGCTGTTGGTGATCTTTCTGCTCAAGAATACGCTCACGCTGTTTGCAAACTACTTGCAGTCTCGGTTTGCCTATGACATTGCGACGAGTCTGGCCCGTCGGCAATTCATGAAATACTACAACCGCGGGTACACGTATTTCAAGGACACCAACTCAGCCGAGATTTCCAACAATGTCTTGAACATTCCGGTGTTTTTTGTGAGCGGCATCGTGGTCTCGCTGATCAATTTCCTCTCTGAACTCGCCGTGCTGCTGTTGATCGTCGTGAGCATTGCCATTGCCGACATCCAGCTTTTTTTGGCCTTCATGGTCGTGTTGGTGCCCTCGGGATTCCTGATCTATGGCATGACCAAAAATCGACTCTACGCCATCGGGCGGACCCAGGCTCGGCTGGGCTCGCTCACCTTGCAGCGGGTGAACCAAGCGATCTTTGGATATGTGGACGTGCGCCTCACCAACAAGGAAAACTACTTCCTCGATGCCTACATCCGGGAGCAAGTGAGCATGAACGAGACCTACAAGGCCAAGCATGTGATCAACATGATCCCGACCAGGGCCTTGGAGGTGCTGGGTGTGCTGGGCATCGTCGTGATCATCTTCCATGCCTTCTTTACCAACGATGGCGAAACGACCGTCTTTGAATTTGTAACGATATTCGCTGCAGCCGCCTCCCGCGTGCTGCCATCCCTCAACCGGAGCCTCGCAGCCATGATGGGCATCAAAAGCAACCTTTATGCCTTGGAGATCTTGGAGGATGGAGAATTGCCCAATGCGATCATGAAAATGGAGGTCCATCCGTTTGATTTCAAGGAGACCATCGAGTTTCGTGACGTGAGTTTCAGCTTCAACAACGACGGCCATCGGGCCCTTTCCCATTTCAACTTCACCGTCCAAAAAGGCGAGAAAATCGGCATCATCGGTGCGTCTGGCTCAGGCAAGACCACGATGATGAACCTGCTGCTGCGTTTCTTGACGGAAAATGAGGGCGGCATCTACATCGACGGCAAGCAGTTGGGCTACGAGGACGTGGCGAGCTGGCGCGCCAAGGTGGGCTATGTGCAACAACAGGTGTTTTTGATCGACGACACGCTGCGCCAAAACGTAGCTTTTGGCGAGGCTCCTCACGAAATCGATGAAATCCGCCTGACCCAGGCCCTCGAGCAATCGAGCCTGCTGGAATTTGTAAAGACCCTGCCCCACGGCTTGGATACCCAGGTCGGCGAGATGGGGGCCCGCCTCAGCGGCGGTCAGCGGCAGCGCATCGGCATCGCCCGGGCACTGTATTACCAATCGAGCGTGCTGGTCTTTGACGAGGCGACATCTGCCCTGGACAACGATACTGAAAATGCCATCACGGAGTCGATCCAGTCCCTGAAAAAGGATATGACGGTCTTTGTCGTCGCCCACCGCATCACCACGCTGCGCAACTGCGACCGCATCTTGGAACTCAAGGACGGTAAGCTCGTGAATGTCTGGACCTATACCGACCTCGTGCACGAGAAAATGTTGAAATAAATTCCTGCCATGGAAATCCTGATCACGATTTGTGCCCGCGGCGGCTCCAAGGGTATTCCCGGCAAAAACATCAAGCCGCTCCATGGCAAGCCGCTGATCGCCTACACCATCGAGACCGCGAGGCAATTTCAGCAAGCATTTGAAAATGTGACCCTTGCATTGTCGACCGACGATGCCCAAATCCTTGCCGTAGCCGCAGACCATGGCCTCAAGACCGATTACCTGCGCCCCGCTGAATTGGCGGGCGATGCGGTGGGCAAGATCGTGACCATCGCAGACGTGCTCGGGCACCATGAGCACATCCTTGGCAAGCCGTTTGACTACGTCCTGGACATGGACGTGACCTCGCCCCTGCGCAACCTGCAAGATTTGCAGGCTGCATTTGCCCTGATCGAGGCCGCGCCCGGGGCCATCAACCTCTTCTCAGTGAGCCCCGCCAACCGCAGCCCCTATTTCAACATGGTGGAGCGCAAGGAAAATGGCTACTATGCCCAGGTCAAGCAGCCTGAGGGCGCGCTCTTCACCCGCCAATCCGCCCCCAAGGTCTACGACCTCAATGCCTCATTCTACTTTTACAAGCGCGATTTTTTCCGGCTCGGCTATACCGGCGCCATCACCGACCGATCGCTGATCTACGAGGTGCCCCATCTCTGCTTCGACCTGGACCATCTCATTGATTTTGAGATCCTCGCGCTGCTGCTCGCCCACGACAAATTGGATTTCAAACTATGAAAGCGCTCATCGTCGGCCTGGGCTCCATCGGGAAGCGGCATGTCGCGGCGATGCAGACGATCGATCCGACCATCGAGATCTATGCCCTGCGCTCGCAACCAACGGCCACCGAGCATCCCGGCGTCGCGAACATCCATGCCCTTGCCGAGCTGTCGGGGCTGCAAATGGACTTTGCCATCGTCTCCAACCCCACTTCGGAACACAAGGCGACCATTGCCGAGCTGCTTTCGCTCCGTTGCCCGCTCTTCATCGAAAAGCCGCTTCACGCCTCGCTCGACCTGCAGGAACTCCTCGATCAAATCAGCGCCGAGGGCACCCCGACCTACGTGGCCTGCAACCTGCGCTTTCTCGATAGCCTGCAATACCTGAAACAAAACTGGCCGCAATTGACCCAAAAGCGACTCAACGAGGTCAATTCCTACTGCGGCTCCTACCTGCCCGAATGGCGCAAGGGTCAGGATTTTCGCAAAACCTACAGCGCCAATGCCGACATGGGCGGCGGGGTACACATCGACTTGATCCATGAGCTCGACTACCTGTATTGGCTCCTGGGAATGCCCGAAAAGGTGACCGCCGTGTTCAGGAACCAGTCCTCCTTGCAGATTTCGGCATTTGACTACGCCAACTACACCCTCGAATATCCTGGATTTGCGGCGAGCGTGGTGCTCAATTATTACCGCCGCGACCCCAAGCGCACCTTGGAACTCGTCTTTGAAGACGAGACCTGGATCGTGGACTTGCGTGCCAATGCCATCCACTGCCAGGGGAGCGAGGTCTATGCCTCTGCACAGACCGTCGCTGACACCTATCTGCTGCAAATGCAATATTTCATCGCCTTGGTGCAGCAGGGGCAGCCAAGCTTCAACACCGTCCACGACGCATTCAACGTACTCAAAATCTGCCTCGGCCTATGATCCTGCAAGACAAAGTCGTCATCGTCACTGGAGGGTCGGGCCTCATCGGCCGGGCCATGGTGCAAGACATCCGCAACAAGGGCGGGCTGCCCATCAACATGGATGTGGCTGTGGCCAGCGACTTGTCGCAGGGCACATGGCAGGCCGACATCACCGATGACGCCGCCATCCAAGACGCCGTGGCCCAGATCCACGCCTACCATGGACGCATCGATGGTTTGGTCAACAATGCCTACCCCCGCACCTCGGATTGGGGCGCGCGGTTTGAGGACATCCAGCCAGACTCGTGGCGCAAAAACATCGACATGCAACTCAACAGCTATTTTGTCTGTAGCCAGGCGGTGCTGTCGGTGATGCAGGCGCAGCAGGGCGGCGCCATCGTGAACATCGCCTCGATCTACGGGGTCGTGGGCAATGACTTTACGCTGTATGAGGAATATGGCGGCACCTCGCCTGCGGCGTATGCGGCCATCAAGGGTGGCTTGGTGAATTTCACGCGCTACCTGGCGTCCTATTTCGGGCGGCAAGGCATTCGGGTGAATTGCGTTTCACCGGGCGGCATTCGCGACCAACAGCATGCGAGCTTCATCGAGCGCTATGAGAAAAAGGTGCCCATGGGTCGCCTAGGCAACCCCGAGGACATCGCGCCGCCTGTGAGCTTCCTGCTCTCAGACGAGGCACGCTATATCACGGGCCACAACCTGCTGGTCGACGGTGGCTGGACCTGCATATAATCCTTCACTGCTCAGAAATGCTCGGGCAGCATTGTCTTGGATGCCGCCACGCCGATCTGATAGAGTAACTGGCGGTTTTGGGCATTGCTCATCTCCGTGAGGCTCGCGACATCATCTTCGTCAAAGCTGCGGTCTAGGCCCAGGCCATTGAGGTCATTTTCGGTGATGGGGAAATTGTAGCGCAAATATTTGATTTGCGGCTTGCCCCCGAGGTGATCGCCCTTCATGTCCATGATCTCTGAGTCGATCTTGTGGGCCGTGGGCGAGCTGGAGAGCCATTGCATGATGATCTGGTTTTGCCAGTTGGCATCTTGCATGAGCATGTCGGGCACATTTTGCGCCCAGTCCATGAGCCAGGACTCCTCGATGTCATCCGTTTTTTTCTTGAAAATGCTGTAGCCGGTGCCCACCGAGACGACCGTGAGCTTGTCTTCGCTCATTTCCCAGCCAAATGGAAAGCCCTTGAGGGTCGCCACCATGAGCAGGGTAAGCGAGGGATTGTTGGCCATGCTCACGCCGCCGTCTACAAAGGCGGCACGCTGCCCGTCGCCGACATCGATCATCTGCGGCACGAAGTAGGTGGGCGCCGCACTGCTCGCCCGCACGGCCATCCAAAGCGGGATGTTCTTGTTTTTGCCATCTGCCGTATCAAAATACTTGCCCTTCGGATGGTTGATCAAGGGCCAGGTACTGTTGGTATCGGCCCGCTTGGCGACAATGCAGAGGCCGGTCTTGATCTCTGGGCTGCCGAGAGTCATGTTCCCAAATGCAGCATGCAGGTTTTCCGCCAACTCTTTTTCACTGTAGCCTGCTTTGAGGAATTGAAAGGTCTCCAAGGGGTTCCACCAGTTGTTTTTTTGGCCAAAAATCTTGCCGCCGAGGTCCATGTACAGGGTTACGAGCTGGTCCACAGACATGCCGATGGCGAGCCCGGCTGCGATGATGGAGCCCGTGGATGTGCCGCCGATCAAGTCAAAATAATCGCAGAGCAGCAGATCGGGATTGTTTTCCTTGACGCGCAGGATCGATTCGAGCTTTTTGAGGTAACCCAATGTGAGCGCGCCACGGATGCCGCCGCCATCGAGGGCCAGGATTCTCTTGGGACCATTGTTGGGATCCAGGTGTTCTTGAAGTGTTTTTCCCATAATATTTTTAGTTTTTGAGGGTTTCTAGGATAAGATCGATGAGCGCCTTGTTTTCCTCGTATTGCGTTCGCAGCAGAATGTCCTCGTCTACAGAAGAAAGATTGATAGT
>JANMIM010001110.1:0-12208 GCA_031375795.1 Bacteroidota bacterium | reverse complement strand
TGGAGCTGCTCCTATCCAAACACGCTGTTCCGGCAGCCTACAATTCTGCACACCCTGCCAATTCAACCAATTCCGTAAATTCTGCTAATTCTGTAAATTCTGCTTCACAGCTTCACCTCTTCGACTTGCAGGATTTCCTTGGTCACGTTGTCGTGTACATACACGACGACGTGGCAGTGCTCGGGCACCCATGCGGAGTCCAGTGTGGCGCTATAGCTCAGGGCAAATTTTTCTCCGAGCACGATGGTATTGTTTTTCACAGGCGTGCCCCAGGTGCCGCCAGGCGTGATCGCGCCACGCAACACGTGCATGTGCACGTAGTCCTCTATGTGTGAAGGGTTTGTGAGGCTGTAGTCTTCTTGCTGGGAAATGATGCTGTCTTCGGTAATGATGGCCACGATGTGGTGGTTGGCATTGCCGGTGATGAAATACTCAAGGTCGACCGATAACAACAGGTTGCGGGTGGATGGGTCGTATGCAGAGGCGACTTCCATGCGCATTTTGGGGGTCTCGGCGAGCACGGCACCCACGTCTGTACCCCAATCGGCATACCGCGTGAGGGCAGATCCGCCCCACAAGCGACGACCGACCAAGCCAATCGGTAGACCGGTCAATGCATCGGCCTGGTAATAGGCTTCCAACTCCGTGCCCATCGGGGTCCTGAAGTCATAGTCGTAACCCAGCACAGGCACGAGTTGCGCAAAGCCACCGGCATGGATAGCGACTACCACAACGTTTTCGCCATAGGTTGCCTTGAGGGAAGCAGCTTTCTCGTGGGCACGTGGGCAGTTGCCACAACGGTGACCCGTAAAATCCTCGATCAGCACCTTGTTGGTCGAGCCCGTAAATCCGCTGGGGTCTACTTTCGGGCCTTCGACGATGTCACAGGCTGTGAGCGTACCCAATGCGAGGAGCGATGCAAGCAGAAACTGGATTGAACTTTTCATATCACCAAGTTATCAAAAAGATCCCGTAATCAAAAGAGAGATGCCATTGGATGCTGGCACAGTGCGGCACACGCCACCCACGCACAAGACACCTGCGCGTTGCCGGCCATAGCCGACCTGGAAACGATAGCTCTGCCAGTTCACGCCGGCGGTTCCGGTAAAGTAGTGCAAGCGCTTGGCCACTTCGGCATTGCCATAGTTGTATTCGTCAAACACGGCGATGAAGTACCTGGGCGCAATCGTGTATTCCGCCAAGACCATGGCCCAGCTTCCAAACTCCTGCTTGGTATAACAATGCTGGAACTCCATGCGCAGCGTCTGCTTCGTTTTCAGCTTGTAGCTCATGTCGAGCACCTGCACGTCGGCCACCACATCTTTGCTCGCGGTAAAGCCCGTAAGTTGGTGAAAAAGGTCTTTGTCGTAGTTGAAGTGCAGGATGCTGAGCGAAGCCTTGAATTTGTCTGTGAATTTGCGGTTGATCTCGATGTTGATGTCTTGAAACAGCACGCTGTCCATCTTGGCGAGAAAGGGCGTGGTATAGCCGTCGAATGGATCGAGGGTAGGCGTCTTGTCGAGGGCGTTGATGCGCGAGAAATTGGCGGAGATGTTCATGCCGTGTTCGCCACCCAGTGCAGTACCTTTCTTAAAATTGTAAGCGATCTCTGCCTGCATGCCCCATTCGCCGAGCGGCAGCGTGGCCCATGGAAACAGCGTCGGCAGTCGGTAGGTATGTTGCTTGGTCTGCGGTGGCAGATAGTTCAGGTTCAGGTTGTTGAAGCCTGCCGATCTATCTGAGCGAAAGTCCATGTTGTCGGAGCGCTTGAACTGAAAGGAGGCTCCCAAGCCCTTGCGGGCATAGGTGGCCTGCACGAGCAGGGTATTGCCGGTCTTGTAAATGATGTTGTTGACGCCGCTGGGGTCATTGTATTTATAGGCATATTCTCCCGATAGGTTGAAGGCCCCGCGGTTGATGTTGGCCCGGCCAGCAAATGCTGCAACATTTTCAGGAAAAATCTGGACGGGATCATCGTCCCTTTGAAAACGACTTACAAAGCTGCCGCCGATGCGCACCTTTGTTTTGGAATTCGCGAGTGAATCAAAGCTTTCATTGATCGACCACTCCCCGTCAAAGCCACGAACGATTCCCGCCGATAGATTCTCGACGGTGTACGAAAAGGCATTGCGCTGCCTGCCTACCAGACCCGTCAGGTACAAACCCTTGACGGGTTGGCTCTTGATGCGCACGCCATCCAATGAGTTGTCAAATCCAAGGCCCCAAACCTCATAGGCACGCAGCACCAAGCCAGCTCCAAATTGCTCATAGAAAGTGCCTGCCGTCACGTCAAACTTGTCGTTGCGGTAGCGCGCGTAGCGGTAGGGGATGCCCGCACCGCGCTCACGCGTGAAGCCTTGCATCGTGGGATAATAGGATTCAAAGCGGGTACCCGCTTCAAATTTCCCACGTGTGTAGAGCAGGTTCATAAAGGAATTGCTGCCGACTTTTTCGGGAAAGTCGGGTGCACCAATCAAGGAATCTCTCCGGTAGGACTGGGCATCCAGTTCGAAATTTCCGTGAATCTGCCCGAGATCGGGCGACTGCGCCGATAGGCTTCCTCCCAAAAGCAACAAGGCTGCAATTGCAACCTTGGCTATCACGTTATGAGTACGATATGTGTCGATCACCTTGGAAATGTTGATTGAATGAATCTAGCGCAGTGATTATTCCTCGACCTTACCCGTCTTGGCCAGCCGCACGAGGACCTCGTGCAATTCCTCCTCATCGCCGGGCGTGTAGGAATTGTGGTTCCACACGATTTCCTTTTTGCCATTGAGCAAGAAGGTGTGGGGCACGTTGTTCACGTTCAATGCACGTTTGAGATCGCTGTTTTCATCGAGGTAGATTTCATACTCCCAACCCTTGCCTTCTGCAAATGGACCGACCTTCGCAGAGTTTCTTGTATCGTCGATCGAGATCGCGATCAATTTTACGCCTGTTTCTTCCTGCCAATCTTCATATTCATCCGCAATGGTGACGAGTTCTTGGATGCAGGGCTTGCACCAAGTGGCCCAAAAGCTGATGATGATCGGCTTGCCACCATTGTCAAAATCTGCCGTCGACACATTATGGCCATCGGTTCCCTTGATGGTGATGATCGGCAACAAGTTGCCATCGGCTGCTCCATCCGCATCTTTGTCAGCGGCTTGGCCTTCTTGTGCCCATGCAGTTCCGAGGCCAAGCGCCCAGAAAGAGATCAATACGAGTAGAAACTTTTTCATAGTGCAAAATAGATATTTCTTTTCCCGTTACAAAAGGTATGCCGCATTTTCATGTGGATGGCGACGCCACATTCCTCGTCTGCGCTGGCCCGTTCCAGCATTCCCGTCGCCAAAGCAATGATTTTCAACTGGGCCTGGCAAACAGAAAATCGCGCACTATCGCCTGACGGACAGCCATCGCATGAAAAAACAAAGTCCTACTAATTCGATGGGAATCTGGGGTTTCATGCCCGAAAACCAGTCTCTACGTTACAGCATCCCATCCAAGACGCTCGTGAGTTGCTTGGGTTCCAAGTCCTTGCACACGATCTTGTGGGTGGCGTCCATCACATAGCACTCGGGCGTGATGTCGATGTGGTACTTGCGGTAAAAGTCGCTCTTGTATTGGGGGTCCCAGACGTTGTGAAAACCTGAGATCTTGTATTTCTGGATAAATGCGCGCCATTCCTTCTCGTCGGTGCCCGTGCAGAGCGAGAAAATCTCCAGCCCACGGTCATGGTATTTGTCGTAAACGGCCTTCATGTCGGGCGACTGCTCCTGGCAATGTTCGCATTCGTAGTTCCAGACATACAAGATCGTCACCTTGCCTTTCAGGTCGTAGAGGGACTCCTGTTCGCCTTTTGCATTCGTGCCCGTGATGTCTTGCCCGATCTTGCCGACCAGGCTGGGCCTCATTTCATTGACCTCGCGCCGAATTTCCTTGAGCTCATCGGCCGTGGACCAAAAGGCCTCTTGGTCGGTGAAATACTTGTCGATGAGGTACACAAAGACCGATTCCATGCCCATCTGCTTGGGTTTGTGGTACTCGATCGCCAGCCAATTCACGATGAATTTGAACGTCTCCTTGCTCACGCGGGACTTTTGGATGATGATGTCGGCATATTTCACCACGGAGTCATGCACCTGTGGCGTGAGCTGCGTGATGTAGGTGTTCAGCTTGTTGAAGATGATGGGTGTGCGCAGGATGCGTGGGTCGTCAAGTGGCGTGTTGTCCCAAAAATCGTTGCGGTAGTGGAAAAGGCGGGCCTGCTCGTCGAGGGATCCGTCGGGTAGCTTGATGTCGCGCAATTCCGGATTTTGACCCGCGAGCTTGTAGATCGTGAAAAATGCCTCTGGATGCTTGGTTTTGTAGGTCTGCACATGGTCTTTGCGTTCCTGGACGAGCAGCTCGAGCTGCTGCTTGAGACTGGCCTTGGCGGGGTCCTCTGCAGCTGCCAAATTGAATTGCGCCTCGATCGGCTTGAAGCGGGCTTGGAAACTCTGCTCCCAGACGAGGTTTTGGTAGAGCAACTCGTTGTCCAGCGAGCCCTCGACCACGGCTGTCTGGGAAGGCGAGCGAAAATCGGCGGTGAGTTTGAACGTCTGGTCCTGGTCGAGGAGGAATTGGAAGACGACGTTGCTGGGCATGACGAGGAAATAGAGGCCGCCCGGCAGGGCGGTGTCACGCTTGAGGTGGACCATGCCGCCCACAGGGATCACGGAATCGACCATGAAATTGGTGCTGCCGATGGTGCCGATGATCCTCACGAGGGAATCGGGCGCATTGTTGATCTGGAAGGTCGCGTCGACGGGCTCGGATTTCCGGACCTCGGGCTTGGGCGCGGGGCCGGGTTGCTCAGTGGTCGCGGGTCCGCAACCGGTGGCGAGCAGCGCAGCCAATAGGACGGCGCTGCAATAGGTGATCGCTCTGTACATCATTTTCCTCATCCAATTTTTCGCTCCAATGATACGAAATGGATGGCAAAAATAGGAAAATGGTTGCGATGCGCTCGGGAAATGTGAGTGAGCGTGAGCGTGAGACGGTGGATGCGGTTTTGTGGCGCAGGCCTTGGAAACGAGTTTGCTATTGTTGTGGGGCTTGAGGGATGGCGTTTGGGATTTGGTGATTGGATTGACCTCAAAGCTGGATATGATCGGGCAACGATTTTGTTCTCGGCGTTGGATGAATACATCGCCGATCGCGCCTGCCAATTACAATTTGATGGAGGGTGGGTTATCACGCCGTGGGGGCAGGGCATGCCCTGCCATTGCCATAACCAATTGTAAATCATGTATTTAAAGGTTAATCATCGTGACCAATGCAAGAATCATCTCCAGAACCATCGACCGTTTTGTCTGGCAGATTGGGGCAGAATCATTGCTTGCATATTCGGGATCAGTCCAGGCCGGAGGCCTTGGGGCAGGATCGCGCTGTCCCGAGCTACTGTCGGGGGGCGTCGCAGGAGTGTTGTGGCTGGAGGCCCCGCGCCGCCTACAAGATCCAAAACATGATGCCGACGTTCGCGAAGGCGCCGAGGCCGGGTCTGTAGGTCGCGGTTTGTTTCACGGGCACCAGGATGCCCACCTCGCCATTGACCTCAAGCACCCAGAGTTTGATGCCGGCGCCGATGCCGGTGTCGGCGGCAAAGACGGACTCGACTTTGGTTTCGCTGAAATTGCCACGCTGGATCGTCGCACCGGCAAAGACGTAGGGCCGCAGGAGCTTGGCGATCACGCCTTTTGAGTAATAGCGCGCATCGGCCTTCATTACCAGGGCATTGGCGATGGGTCCGCGGTCGGTGCGGATGCGGTTGTAGGCGATGTCACCCGCGACCGCAAGGCGCGTCGGCCTGAAGATCACCCGTCCGCCAAAGCCCACAGGGTCGCCGATCACTGCGCCCACCGCCAAGACGTGGTTGGCCTTCTTGCGCTTCTTTTTCTTGTCCCCAAACAGCCCCTCCGCCGGATTGCAAAAACAATTGCCCTCGGCCCGCAGACCCGTGAGCACCAATGCCTGGGTGTGCAAGGGCTGCGCCTTTGCGACGATCCCCATAGCCAGGATTCCCATCGCTAGAACCAATTTCAAATGGATTTTCATCGTCTTAGATTTTAAGTATCTGTAGGCAGATGCCTTTCATGACTTTCAATCTATACGATGAATATTGCCATTTGTTGATGGATTGATGGAACAGGTTCGCTTTTTTGCAGCGACATTGCAAAAGCGGAGATGGTCAACCTGTCGGTTATCTCTCTGACAAAGTGCGCCAATGCCATCACCGCGCATACTCCGGAGGCCGTCCATTTTTCTGCCATTGGATCATCACGGGCTTCACGACCGGCAGCACGAGGTGCTGCCACGTGAAGTCCTCCCAAAAAATGTAATCGAGTACCGGATCTCCACGAGCAAGAAGATAACCCATTTGAATGCGGTAGAGATTGCCGTCGTGGATGAAGCCAAACTCATCCAATTGCGAAAGCCCCTCCAACGATTCGCAGGTTTCCACATATTTCACCCGCAAATCCTTTCCCACCATTTCCAAGATCTTGAAACAATCCTTCAGCGTGACATCAAAAAATCGAAAGTGCCGATCCAAGGCTCTTTTGTACTCGTACCGAGAAAACGAGCAATAATCTTCCGTCTCGGCCCCCTTTGCATTGTAGGCATCAATCTCATCCTCATAAATCTCTTGCGATGCAACGAAACTCAGCGGAACCAAGCTTTTCGCCTGCGTAAGTTGATCAAGCACCCGCTGCGCAAACTGCTTCTGGGGGTTGCAGAGGCTGCAGCCTGCTAGGATGAAGCTCAGGCAGATGAGGTAAATGTAATTAACGGTTGAATTTATTTTCATGGGAAGGGCGGAAATTTGGCCACGGGAATCAACAATCCTTCAATCAAATCTAATTCAATGCGTCCCGGCATCCAAGCAACAATGAGTCTATGAATTGGTCTTCTGGGTCGGAAGGATCGATCGGATATAGCGGCAAACGGGATGGGTCGCGAAAATCGAACAACCGATAATTGATCGAGCCGCAACGGTCATTGCCATCTCGAACTAAGGCTCCCGTCTCCATGTTTTCACCGATCCAAACGATCAACCGCACAGTGGTATTGGGGCCAATCCTCGTCGAAGTGACCACCAAACCAAGGGCTTCTGGCAAGTGAACAGTATCATGGTTTTGGATTTCCGGGTACCCATCCACACCGAAAACAATTCCAATCTTACCATCAAAACCGCTGGGTGCCTTGATGGTGATGGTCATTTCATCCGCTCGAAAAAGGAAATAGCCCCCAAAAGCAATTGCAGCAATGAAAAATGACTGTATCAGATACAACATCCACCGATTCCCTACCGCACGACGAATCCCAAAATCGATTCCAATCAAAGCTAAACCGATGGGAAGAAGGAACAAAAGGAGTACTCCTGAAAAAAACGAAACAATTGAGATTGCAACACCGACATAAAACAATGGCGATTGTAGAACTGATACTGATTTCCTATCTGCAATGTGTCTTGACATATTCCCAATTTAAATCGCGGTTGCTAATGGTGGCACCAGGCTTGGCTTTGCCTCCGAATTGTTCAATCTGTTTTGAAAAAGATTGTTGCCATCCTTTCCACAAAACATCGGCGAGGCCGAAAATCCTCCAAGGCGCTAGCCGCTCAACGATCGTGGACAATCGATCAACTGCCTTGATGTAGAAAGTGTAGGTTCCGTCAGGGTTTTGCCATGCCCCCAACCGTAGTCAAGCGCAGGCTGTGCCCATGGCAACCGTGGGGCCATATTGCCCCCGGTGCCCATGGATTGTTGATGCCGTCAAATAGTCCCATCTTGTTTATATTTTGCGGCGAAGCTTTGCGATCATCGGGAAAATTTATTTGCATCGGGTATCGTATGCTCCTTCAAAAAGAGGCTCCAATAGGCGATTTCATCCTTACGATCAAATTTTTCCCACGATCCCTTTTCTATGTCTTTTTTCAAAGTAGCATCCCTTTCCGTCAATGCATACAGCAACCAATTTGCAAGGTAGGTAGTTTTGCGATGTCTCAAAAGGGACAGCCACTTTTTTGAATCCCAATTATTCAATTCGTCGATTTGATCTTGCCGCACCTTGAACCCGGCAACATATTTGGCTGGCGAAACTACCCATTTACCCAAAGAGTCGGTTTCAAGGATTTCAGTATTTTTCCAACCAAACATCAAGCCCAATGAATCTTCGTGCAGCCATGAGGGAGCTTGCGCAAAGGTCGACGAAAAAGTAGCACCAACGAACAGCAAAGGCAAGAAGAACTTGAACATTGAGCGATGATGGATGACAGCCATAGATTTCTTAATTTCCGTGTTCCTGTAGGTATCTTTTTCTTTGCCCCATCAGTTGATAGTGTTCAAAAGCAGGAAGGCCGATATCCTTCACCACAACTTGAGCACTGTGCCCCAGTGTCCATGGATTGTTGATGCCGTCCAGTAGTCCCATCTTGTTTCAATTTACAGTAAATATCTCGAAACATCAAGGAAGGATCGGGGTGCCGCCACCATTGCCAGCGATCGCGGTCGCCGCTCCACCCTCGCAGCCGCAGCCGTTGAGGTGCGGGCCCATGCGGTCGACATCGCAGCACGTGCCGAAGATCTTTTTGTAGGCCTCTGCCTGTGCAATGGGATCGGTGATGGCGGCGATGGCGGCGATGGCCGACAATGCGCACAAAAAAGACGCCCACGACAACGAAATGCCATGGGCGCCAACCAAATCCCTCAATATTACTGCTTGGTCACGACGACTTTTTGCGTCGTGCTGTATTCGCCATTCGATACCTTTACGATGTAGAGGCCGTTGTAAACGGTCTCCACGTCGAAATAGGCGATCGTCTGACCGGCCAAGATGCTCGTTTTTTGGATCAATTTGCCGGTCACATCCAGCAACTCCACCGTCATGTTTTCGGTCACGAGTCCGCCGATTTGCACGGCGACGAGGTCGGTGGCGGGGTTGGGATATACGGTGACTTTCAATGCACTGAAGTCGGATTCCGATATTGCGGTCGCGCCTGTGTACACGGTCGTCGGCTCGGAGACGGAGGTCACCTTGCGGTTGGCGTAGGTGCCGTAAAATGTGGGACCGACGACATAGGGATAAGCCGAATTCCAGTTGGCATCCACGGTCGCGAAATAGGCATAGGTGCCGTTGGGATACTCGGGCGTCACGCAAAACCTGCCGTTGTGCTCGTCGAGGTAATCCTCCATGCCGGGGTGTGCGACGTACTCATAATCCTCGCGGAAATAACCCAGGAAATACGTGGCATTGATCGCCGGGCCATCGGCGACGTCGGTGCCATCGGGCCACAATGTGCGGTCCGTAATATTCGCCAATTGATAGCTCGATTTGATGCGCGTGATGCCGCCCGTGCCGTTGGCATTGGCATAACCATAAGCGCCGTAAATCGGGAAGCCGTCGTAGGCAAAACCAATCAAAGGTGAATGCGCATTGGCGTCGATCGCATACAATCCGTCGGCGTCATAGAGGTTGCAAATCGTGGAGATCACCGTGAGGTCGAGCTTGTAGGCCGATGGGTTTTGGTGATGGTGGTAATTGCCCATCGCAGGGTGGCCCTTGGAGCAGTCAAAGCCGGGCTTCTCGGCTGGAATCGCGTCGCGGTTCCAAGATTGCGATGCACCCGGCCCACCTGGACACGGCGGATTGCCTGGGCCGCCGCAAAGTGCACCGGTCGTCGTGTTCCATGCCACGCCATCGCGGTAGTCAAACAGGGCCACACCGTTGATGAACACACCAATGTTGCCGCCAGTCGTGGCCGTGGGATTGCCCGTATTTTGCACAGGGCTCAAGGGAAACCTAAATATTGCATTCTGGTCGGTCGCATTGGATGGATTGCCGTCCAAAAACGGGCCGGTGGGATAGGCAGGCACGCCCTTGGTGGAGATGTAGGCAAAGTTGGTGCTGTATTCCACCCGCTGGCAATTCACGAGGATGTTGTTGGGCATCGCCGTCGAATTTCCCGAGGCATAATAGCTGCCCGTGAGGGTGGTGTTTTGCAACCACGATGTGATCGCAGGGCTCAGCTGGGCCTGGCTGGCAAGCGCCACCAAGACAAAACAAATAGCTAAAAGCGACTTTTTCATACGCATTGGAATTGTCCTAATTTATTGACTTGCTTGTTTAGATGCCATGCCGGTCAAAAACCTGCGCTTGGATTCAAAATTTCTTTGGGAAACTGGTGCTTGGGGTCGAATACAAAATGTTTGTCGTTGAGGGTCAGGAGAAAAGCAATCAAATCCACCTTCTCATCCGCCGAGAGCACGATCGGTTTTTGCAGCGCAGCAGACAGGTTGGGGCCACGCACGATGCCCGTCGTGTAGTGGTTGAGCACCTGACTCAGCTTCTTGAACCGGCCGTCGTGCATGTAGGGAAATGTATAACTGAGGTTGCGCAGCGAGGGAATCTTGAACAGCAGGCTGTCCCCACGCTGCTGTGTGACTTTTCCCCTGCCAAAATCATTGAGCGTCGTGTCCACAGGCAGGCCATTGGAGGCAAATGCGTAGGTGGAAAACAGCGGCTCGCGGTGGCAGGCATTGCAATTTTGCTGGAACAAGGCATAGCCCTTGCGTTCCTGCGGCGTGAATTCTGCCTGCCCCGTGCGCACGCTGTCGTAGCGCGCGTGGCCCGACACGAGCGTCAATTGAAATTGCGAAAGGGCCTTGAGCACACGCTCGCCTGTGACCGCGCTGTCGCCAAAACCCTGCGCAAACTTGGCCCGGTACAGCGGCCTCGCAGCCAATTTGGCGACCACGTTTGCGATGGATTCGGCCATTTCACGCGGGTGGCTGATCGGGGCCAATGCCTGCACATCGAGGTGATTGACCGCGCCGTCCCACATGAACACGGGTTGCCAGGCGAGGTTGAAGAGTGCGGGCGCATTGCGGATGCCGATTTGGTCGCGCACACCGTGGCTCAGGTCGTGGTCGGTATGGGAGAATGCATTGTAGGGCGAATGGCAGGAGGCGCAGGAAACTGTGCTGTCGACGGACAAAACCGGGTCGTAAAACAAAAAGCGCCCCAATTCCACCTTGGCCTCGGTCAATGGATTTTGCTTGAAATTGTAGGCAGGTGCAGGGAAATGATCGGGCCGCTCCATCAGGCGCATGCGATGCGCCTGAAACGCCAATCCCAAAAAGGCGCACATCAGCACAATATAGCCTGACTTCCTCATTTCAGCACCTTAAAAGCTTGCGCCGCCCAGCCCGACAATTCCACTGCCCGCTCACAAGGCCGCATCACCTCATAACTCTCGGACAAATCAATGCGCGCCAGCCATTCATCCACCGCAAATGCCACCACGATCTCGCCCGATGTCTCCCCGCTCAGGGGCAACGTCACACGTTGCAAAGCATAATATGGCGGCAAATATCCTCCCAGGTGAAACTGGAAAAAATGGTTGCGCGCCGGACAATGCGGGGCATTGCCCTCCAATTTGAAGTTGATGTAGCCACTCTGCCAAGCCCAGTACATGCCCAATGTGGGATCCAAATCCCCGCCCATCGCACCAGATACGTTGGTGAGGCTGTCGATACCCAGCTGAAACGAGATTTGGTCGAATGCCAGCCCTTCCTTGGCCTTGCAATTCAGCAAAAGCGAGCCCGGCACATTCGCATCCACCAAGTGGAAGCGGGCCTCAGATTCCCCCACGACCTGCCCTTTATTCCAAAGCTGCAAATCAGACACGTAAAACCGAAGCGCTTCCAAAACCACGCCTTCATGCCCTTGCAACGCATATTCCTGCCCGATCACCAGCGGCTCCCCTCCCACCGTCAGCGCAAAGCGCACCTTCACAGGAGCGCCCTGCCCAAACAACAAGGAGCCCATCAGCAACAACAAGATGGCGGTGTACCGTGCGATCATCTTTGCAATACTAGGGATTAATGCGGAAACAAACGCTTCGCCCCCCGATCCCCCCCATGGGGCTGTCTCAAAAGTCCACATTTGGAGATGTGGTGGGAAAACACCCCTGATATGGAAGCCAAAGTGGGAGGAGGTGTCCATATTTAAGCCAAATCTTGCATCAAAAGGGGCAGAATTCGCCACGAAGTGGGAAACGAAAATTGGCCTATCGACTTTTGAGACGGCCCCGTGGTGGTTTGCTATTCATCGTTTTCTGATCAGATTTTGCAGACCCGACAGCTATCGGATTTACAGAATTGAAAATCGGCGAAGCCAATCA
>JANMIM010000966.1:0-2550 GCA_031375795.1 Bacteroidota bacterium | reverse complement strand
GATGGAGGCGCTGTTGCTGATGACGGTGCCATTGGCCAAGCCATTTTTCTTGCGGATCGTGTATTGGATCCATCCGTGGCTTTCGGGTTCGCTGGTGTTGCTGTCTAGCAGCATGATGTTGGCATAGACAAACTGCAGCTTGTAACCCGTGCTGTCGGCGATTTGCAAGGTGTAGGGATGGCTCGAACCGGTGATCGTGAGGGTGCTCATGTCGAGGTCGGTGTCAAATGTGTCGCGCACGGTGATGTTGAATGCCGTGTCGGTGCCCGTGTTTTGGAAACGGATGAGGTAGCGCAGCAAGGAGTCGGTGGGCTCGATGTAGCCGTCGGCGTTCTGCCCGGTCTTGGTCCAGACCTGCTTGTCGTTGGGGTCGTATGAGCCCTGAATGGTATTGGTGGAAGTCTGCGCATTGTTGAATGGGCTGGTGTCCACACTTGACGTGGTCACATCGGAATGGTAGGTAAAGGCCTGCCCGAGGGTATTGATCGGCACATACGAGGTGCCCGTGATGGTCACGGTGCTGTTGCCGGCAAGCGTGCCCAAGTTCCAATAGGCGGTGTCACCGACGACCGAGCTTGGTGGGGTGCTGTAGGTCAGGAAAGTGATGTTGGAGGGTTTGGCAAGTTTCAGTACGGTATTGAGCGCGGGGGTAGGCGTGTTGTTGGTCACCTGAACCCACCATCCATTGTTGGAGAACCCAGGTCTGTGAATCCCAATGGAGAGCACCGTGGACAGGTCGAGCTGATGGTTGCTCTTCATGAAAAAGTCCAATCCCGATGCGGTGCCACCCGAGTTGTTCACGGTCGCATTGAGCGTGTAGGGAGACCCGGGGCACACGATGGATGTTCCAGAGGTAAGGGTGCTAATGGTGTAGGTGCCCAATGGCAATGGCAAGGAATAATTGCCGAGTGCATCGGTGGCCGTGAGGTAACCGCCAGGGTTGGCGTAGATCAAGCGGTTGGCGAGGCCCTCTTCCCCAACGGTTTGCACGCAGTTGCTGTCATTTTCCAAGACGACCTTGCCTGTGAAAAAGCCCACGTTGGGGGGCACGGAGACGGTGAGCAATGAATTGGCGTTGATGCTGAGGTTTTGCGTCCAAGTAGTCCCGCTGAACCCGAGAAGCATGACATTGTAATTTCCCACGGGTGCATTTCCGGGCAGGGTAATTGTTCCCGAGGCGGTCGTGGCAGGCATGCCGTTGTATCCGGGCGACCAAGCACCGCCGCCGGGCGCGGAACCAAAATTGTAGACTTGCCCGCTGCCCACGTGCGTGAGGCGCAGATTGATGCCGGCTGTGGAGACGGCAAAATTGGTACCCGAGCCAGTGACGGTCACGGTGCCGCTGTAGCCAGGGGCGATTGGGTTGGGGGAGATGGTTGTAAGCGTTTGGGCATTGGCCCAGAGTCCGATCCCCATCAGGATCGCCAAAAGCGCGTAGATTCTTCTCATCACCAAGGGTGTTTTTGGTTGCAAAAAATCGATGAACAAATTACCTGTTGAGTGCTGATGACGGCTCAAATGATCCGTATGGATCGTAATTGCCAACAATTACCGATTCGTTGATACGAAGATAGTTCTTTTTTGAATTCAAAAAGCAAGGTGCTGGTTCTCAGTCGTCAAATTCGTCGAAAATATTTCTTCCGAACACCGACCTACCATCAAGCCAATCGCCCAAATCCCCGGAATGAACCCAAATCTCTGCCTCGTTTGCAGCTGCCGCAAACCACACCTATTTGATCACCGTGCCCTTGGCCGTCCACCATGGATGGTACTCCGCACGCAACCGGCCTGCAACCACAGCGGGGTCCGTGGCCACGAGTGCCTTGGCTTCCTCCACATGCTCACAATCCAGGATAAAAATGCCCCTCAGGTCGCCGTCGTCGCCCATCGGTCCCGCCACGAGGAGTTTGCCCTCCTTCGCCAATCTCCCGATGTTGGCCATGTGCCCGGCTTGGATTTTCTCCAATTCCTCCTTGGAGTACTTATTGGACTTCTTGCCCGCATGCAGCAACACCATCACATAGCGACGCATCACATAGGTCGTGTCGCCGTCCTTCATCTCAAACTCGCGGGGCTCTGGCGCTTCGACTTTTTGGGTGAATGCAGGAGTCGCTACGCACAGGAGAAGGAGCGGAAGCAAGAGCAGCCGCTTCATACGCTCAAATATTGTACCGTCTGTGGGCCGTGTCATTTCAGGAAGGTTTGGTTGTACAGGAGACGGCGGTACACATGCTCCAAGCTCCCAGCCAGCAAATCGGGCGTGAACGGCTTGAGGCGGTAATCCACGGCGTCGATACGGTAGGCATAATAGGCATAGTCCTGCCGGTCGGAAATGATCACAACGATCGGTGGTTTTTCCAGTGAGGTGATCATGTCAAATCCATTGGCATCCGGGAGGGCTGGGTTCATCAGGATCAGATCGATTTGCATTTCCTTCAAAATATTGATCGCGGCGCGACCGGTCTTGCAGGTCGTCACGAGGTCCAAGGCTGGATTGCTCATGACAGTGCGTGAAATCTCACGCAGCGAATTCACATCGGCATCGATGAG
>JANMIM010000962.1:0-3075 GCA_031375795.1 Bacteroidota bacterium | reverse complement strand
GGGATAGGCGCCAAAGGTCACTTGACCGATCACGTCTTCCAGTCCTACGGTGACGTTGGAGGTACCGGTCGACACGCAGCCGTTGCCGTCGGTGACGGTCACGGTATAGACGCCGACACCGACACCGTTGATGCTGGCGCTGGTGCCACCGTTGCTCCAGAGGTAGGTGTAGGGAGGCGTGCCACCGGCGGCAGTCACGCTTGCACTGCCGTCATTGATGCCTGGGCCCGAGGCCTGGGTGCTCGTGACGGTAGATGTCAATGGGGAAGGCTGGGTAATGGTGGCTGGGCCAGCATTGAGTACGCAGCCAGATGCGTCGGTCACTGTCACGGAGTAGTTGCCTGCTGGGCCGGTGACGGTTGCAGTCGAGGCGTTGTTGCTCCAGAGATAGGTGTAGCTAGGTGTGCCGCCAGATACGACCACGGTCACCGAACCGTTGCCACCGTTGCAAAGCGCTGCGGTAGGAGTGATCGATGTGAGGGTAGGTGCGTTGGGGTTGGTGACTGTCACCGTGCCAACTTTCTCACATCCACCGCCATCGGTTGCGGTCACGGTGTAGCTACCAGCTGCGAGGTTGGTGGCCGTGGCGTTGGTATTGCCATTGCTCCACAGGTAGGTGAATGGGCCTGGGCCGCCAGTGATGTTGACAGTAGCCGTGCCCGTGGAGGCGCCGCAAGCAGATTGCGTGCTGGACATCGTGGCCGTGTAGGCTGGGCAGGAAGACAAGATCGGGCGGATCACATAAGGCTTGTTGAAGCTAGGCACGCCAAAAGCCTCGTTGTTTGCCCAACCACCTTGTGGCGATGTCGGCCAATCGATCCAAGTCGTGCCAGGGGTGTAGATGGAGTTGGTCAAGCCCAAGCCAGCAGCGGAGTCAAACTCGATGATGGTGACCACAAAGTCGCCAGCAGGGATGGTCAATGGGCCGCCATGGACCGGCAAGGTGTACACGCCACCGAGGTCGTCGAGGTGGAACAAGGTGTCGGTGTAACCGATGATGTTGTTAGGAGCGCCACCAAGCATGTCCCAGAAGCAAGCTGCAATCGGCTCGCCGGTGTAGCCAGTGCCACCCAATACAAACAGCAGGACGCTGTCCACGTTGTCGGTCTGGTAGAAGTGGTATTGGTTGCCGAGGTAGCCACCGTTGCCAGCGCCGACGCCCAAGCCACCGGTCACCGAGCCGTCGTCACGTGCATACATGAATGGGTCGACCAAAATGCCGTTGTACAATGTGTCGTTGATGAGGTTGCCATCGGGAGCAGAGTGCTTGGCGATGTACTCGATCGTGTAGAAGTCAGGAGCGAGGCCGGTGGCGCCGGGCACGGTCTTGTTGGCAGATGCACCGACAGCCAAGGTGGCAGTCGTGGCGCTATTGGCCGTGTACACTTGGGTACCGACACCGTCATACACGTTCACTTGCATGTAGGCGTTGGTGATGGAGGTCGTGCCATTGTTCCTGATGCGGCCGGTGTAGGGGCCTGGCCATTGGTGGTTTTCTGGCGTAATGGTGTACTCGAGGGTGTCGCAAGCAACCATTTCAATGTCGGCTGCGACAGGGACGTTGTACACATAGTTGTCGATACCGATCAAGTCGGAGTTGGCACCTGTAGGGCCGCCGCCCGTCACGAAGTAGCGGAAAGCAGCACGGCCTGAGATCGGGGCTCCAAGGCCGCTGATCGTCACAGTGTACTGGGTCCACACGTTCGGATAGCCGGTCGTGCTCAGGGTTGGATTGATGTCCAACAACAGCGTGGTGAAGTCACCGACGGATGCGTTGGTCGTGCCGACGTTCACGCTCGCACCATTGGTGCTCAAGCGCAATTGCAGGCGGTCTGGGTAAACCGTCGTACCAGGCGTGGTCGTGCGGGTCCAGAAGGAAATCGTGTGGCCGTTTGCAAACGTGCGCACCGGCGTGAAGAGCCAGTTGCTGATCGTGGCATTGCCAGCGACCGAGTTGAAGTTCACCGAGATATAGGAGGAATCCGGTGCGTTGTAGGCCGGGAAATTTGTTGCAACACCCTGAAACCAGTTGGGAAGCGTTCCCGCAGGTGTACTCAGGTTTTGTTGCGCCCAGCCACTGGTAAATAGGCTAGGTACGTTGCCAAAGTTCTCTGTAAAGGACTGGGCAACCACCTGTGTACCCAACAGGGCCACAAGTGCCAGCGCCAGACCCAATCGTTGGAGCAGACGAGCAGTTTTGTAAATACTTGATCTCATACTTTTTTTTAAGATTAATAATTTGAATTCTTGATCCCTTCACCTGGGACCCCAAGGATCCCAAGCTTGCCACAAAGCCTATGATCAGGCGTTAATGACGACAATTTACAAAAATAGCAAAAAAACAGGTCGACTCCCAATCTCCTAGTGTTTCCATCGAATAGTTTTTGTGGGCACGGGCCAAACGCCAAAAGGAAGCCTCTTGCAGGCTTCCATTGGCGCTCATTTTCGGGCGCAATGCGATTGATCGGGTCTGATCACTTGTTGTCGCCAAATGGGCTGCCTGGGCGTGGATTCTCTTTTTGCTCCAGCAGGTGATTGACGATGAGCGCCAAGCCACCAAACAGGAAGATCATCGAGAAGTTGGCGGTTTCTTCGCGAATCCCCGGGATCGTAGCCGTGAGGATGGCGCCCATCAGGATTCCCAAGGCCACACCTACAAAGAGCAGGCCCCACTTGAGGGTGCTGCGACCAGTCTTGCGGGTGTGAAAAATGGATGGATCGGCACCCTTCTCGATCAGCGCCATGCGCTCACGGTGACGGCTGGTGAAAAACACGAAGCCGATGCCAAACATGCTGAGGAAAAAAATAATCGGGATCAAAATTTCTGGACCTTGCATAACTGTATTTCTTTTTAGGTATTGGTGAACTTACAGGCCATAAGACTACACCTCCGTTGCGGCGGTTACACGGGTTTCAAAAAAAAATCGTTGGCCTGCATTCACCACCGTGCAAGCCTCCACTCCTCTGGCAAGGATTTCTGTGGCATTTGCCCTATATTTCATAATTTGGAGCATGATTGCAAGAATAGTATTGGATGTCGTGCAGGGTCCGACGCGGTCTGTGCCGCTGGTTCTG
>JANMIM010000895.1:0-7081 GCA_031375795.1 Bacteroidota bacterium | reverse complement strand
GTTCCTCCCATGCCTGCCATGGACCCTCTGTCTCCCATGCCAGCTATGCCAGCCTTGCCAATGATGTCGGCCATGCCTCCCATGCCACCCATGCCCCCCATGGGCATGATCAACGGCAAGGGCGGCGACACCAAGGCTTATGAAAAAAGCATGGAGGCCTATGGCAAGGAAATGGAGAAATGGGGGCAGGAATATGCCAAGCAATTCGAAGGACAAGACTGGACCGCCTATTCCAAGGCCATGGAGAAGTGGGGCGAGGAACTGGGCAAGCAGATCGGGTCGATGGATTTCGGCAAGATGATGGAGGGTCTGAAGTCCACCGAAAACTCGCCCGAATTCCAGCGGATGCAAGGAGACCTCGATCGCTTGCACGAGGAATTGAGCAATGCACGGAACAAACGTGAGCGGGAGGACCTGGAATCCCAGATCGAAGCGTTGCAGGAAGAAATGGGCCAAATGCGCGGCGAAAGCGTGCAGGCAGGCATGGCGGATTTTGAAGCCAACATGGAGGAATGGGGAGTCCGGTTTGCCGAGGCGATGGAGCGCATGGGCGAAATGGAGGCCGAGCGGATGGAAGAAATGCATGACCGCATCGCTGAGGAGGCAGACCGCATAGCCGAAGCAGCTGACCGCCATGCGGAGGAAGCCGATCGCATCGCCGAGGAGGCTACCCGAGATGCTGAGGAGGCCACGCGGGATGCCGAAGAGGCCACGCGAGATGCAGAGGATGCGGCGCGTGATGCAGAGGATGCGGCACGTAATGCAGAGGACGCAGCCAACAGCATCGGCGAAGAATTGGTGGCGCAGGGATTGATCAAGAATCCAGATTCCTACAAGGTCAAACTCAACGACAGCGAGCTCTATGTCGACGGCAAGAAACAATCAGCCGAGATGCACCGCAAGTTTCGCAAGCTCTTCCAAGAAACGATGGGGGTGGAAGTCGGCAAGGATTGGGTGAGCATCCACCGCAACAGTCGCTAGTTCATCATGGCATTGGTTTTTTTAATAGTACTTCATCGGCCACCTCCTGGGTGGCCGATTTGTTGCCGGGCCTACTCTCGCTCCAATCCCATATTGCCCGAGGCTGCAAAAGAATGCCTAACTTGCCGCCCATGACGCCAGAAAATACCTCTGAAGATGTGCTGCTAGCGACCCGCCTCTGGGTGGAGCGCTTTGTGATCGGCCTCAACCTCTGCCCCTTTGCAGGAGCAGTTGCCGCCGACGGACGCATCCGCTACACGCTCTCTTCTGCCACCGACATCGACGTCCTGTACCAGGACCTGCTCGCCGAGTTGGCGTTCATGGTCGATGCCGACCCGCAAGCCGTCGAGACCAGCGTCTTGGTGCATCCGCTCGTTTTGCAGGATTTTGAGCAATACCTCGACTTCCTGGAAATCGTGGACGAGGCATTGGAGGAATCTGGACTGGACGGCATCTTGCAGGTCGCCAGCTTTCACCCCGATTACCAATTTGAAGGGCCCGATGCAGCAGACGTGAGCCATTACACCAACCGCTCACCCTACCCGATGCTCCACATCCTGCGCGAAGACAGCCTCTCCAATGCGATCGACAACTACCCCGATCCCGAGGGCATACCCGAGCGCAATGTCCAGAAAATGCGTGACTTAGGTCTCGTCGAGATCCTTCGGATCCAAGCTGGAAAGTCCAACTGATTGAAAAAAAAACGCCAAGAGGTCTCCCCTTGGCGTCCAACGGCTCGATGCCATCATGACGATGCACAACCCGTGTGCACCTGATTTCTGTCTGCGATTGACTGCACGATGCCGCTCTGCGCATGCACCATGTGTCCTAGTTTGCTTGTTTCCCTCATCAGGCCGAGGGAACCTTTGTCTACTTCGGTTGGTAAGGACCGACCAGCCGCACACATCGCGGCAACCAACGAACTGATTCAAAAAAAGTCGATTTTTCTATTCGGCGCAGCTTCATTGAACAAACGGACCGTTTGGCAGGACAAAGTGACCGTCTGATTGAGCATTTGGGACGGGGAGCCACTCCCGAACTTGGCAGAATTCAGGTTTTCAAGGTGGGGGCGGGGCTGAATTGTTTACGGAACCTGGGTTGCAGGCCCGCGCCAGAGGGAGGTCTTGGAAACCGGATAGTGCTGGAGCAAAGTGCAGCCTTGCTTCTCTCCAAATGGCAATTGGTCCTGGGGAAGGTTGCAAGCGTCGCCGTCCATTACAAAATAGTAAGTCATTCCCGGTTGGCAGCCATTGGGTTTGGCCTCTCCGAGCCAGTCGTATTGGAGGAACTTGCGGTAATAATTTGTACTGGGTTTCATCTGCCAGCTCACGCCAATGCTGGCTGCGCCTGCCTCTCCGCGGCCAGCCCGGTCGGCCGCGAGGTCCAGCATCATGTGCTCAGTGTCTGCATCAAAGCTCCACTCGGCGCAATGGCTCAGGTTCATGGCACGCGCGTTGTGCAGTCCCAGCAGCAGGGCGATGCCCACCGAGATCCCGGCGACGACCCTGCGAAATTCGGGAACCTTGGCACAGGTGCGCAGCAGCAAGACCAAGCCCAGCATGTAGATCGGCAGCAGAAACAGGGCCGTGCGGTAAATGAGGAACAGGCTGCCAATCTCAAAATGTTGTACCGTGCCCACGATGGCAGGAATGATCAACAGCAAAAAGGCCAGCATGCCGGGCGATTCCCTGAGCCGGGTGCCGCGCTCGCTCAGTTCGATCGAGAAGGCGAGAAACATGCCAAACAGGCTCAACATGCAAAACTTCAGCAGCAGATCCACATCGCTTCGCCAGTAATCCATCTTGTAAAGTACGCTGTGGGCCAGGGAAAACACGGTATCGCTCCAAAACCCGGTGGATCCACCGTAAAAAAGCTCCTTGGCCTCCACCAATGCCCTGACCGGGTGACGCATGAACAGATACAAACCGATGCAGGCGATCAAAATAGGCGCCAAGCGCTTCACAGCCGTGAGCAAGGCGATGCGTAGTTCGCCGTCCCAAGCCCGCGCGTGGCTGTAGATGAGCATGGTGAGCACCGCCATGTCTGCCAGGAAAAAATGGAGGAATGAAAAATTGAAGAGGACGCTCATCGCAGCAAAGACCACATTAAAGACAAGGTGGCGCGAAAAAGCATTCTCCCGAAAGGCAAACAAATGGTACAAGGAACCCATCGTCATCGCCAAGGCCAGGCCATAGCCACGCGCGAGGGAGAAAAAATCCAGCAAAAAGGGATGGAAATTGAGCAGGAAGAATGCCAATAGGACCCAGACGCCTTGCCGCAGCCGGCGGGCGAGCGCGATGGAAAACGCCAGGTACATCACGTGGGCCAGCAGATTGGGGAGTCGCAAGGCAAATGGCGCATTGGAAAATGCCTTCAAGGCCAGCTTCATCAGCACGGTGTTTCCCAGGTGGTTGTTGGCACTCACAGGCTTGAAGGCAAATATGTCGGCCCAGGGTGCGCTTGCATAGTGGTTGAGTGACCAGATTTCATCAAATGTCATGGACACAAATGCAGCGCGGTAGCCGGAATAGGCGAGCAAGCCAGCACAACTGCCCAATAGCAGCAACCACACCCATCGTGGGAGTGGTCTTGTCGGGGACAGGCTCGGGGTATTGATGCTCATGGATTGCGACCCGGATTGGATGTGCCGAGGTAGTGGATGTGAATCCAATCGTGCCTGCCAGCTGGTGGCGCATCGGCTGGCTTGCCGAGCAGCGCATCAAAGGGTTGCCCTGCGAGTCGGCTGAGTTCGCCAGCGATCTCCGTGGCCTTGGCGGCAGCCTGGGTCGAATAATAATAGACCGCCGAGCGTTGGCCCATCCAAGAGGGCAAGTTTTGCATCGTTTCTTGCTTGATGAGCAGGAAGTTGGGGTCACGCAGGTAATCGTCGATTTTTTTCAAGGCCGCATCCTGTGGACGGTACATGTAGAGATGCACAAATGTGAATCCGCTGCTGTCGGTCTTGGCGATTTGCGCTGCCAAGGCGTTGGCTTGGTGTTTGGCGCTGTCAAAATCCTTGTTTTCGATGCTCACGTTGATTCGCTGTACCTGCTGCTCCATGACATGCTGCCGGTCTGCCAGTGAACCTTGGGCTGCCTCGAGCTCGCCCCTGATGCGCCTCAGGTTGGCGGTGCTGTCTGCCAGCTCCTTGGATTTCAGCTGCAATTGCTGCTGCTGATGTACCAGCTCCAGGTACATCAGGAAGGCAGTGGCCAGTGCGGCAATCAGGACGACGAGCGCAAAGAAATTGAACCGCTTGGCCGAGCGGATGTCACGCTCGGTCCTTGGGTCGCCAAAATTTCCTCTTATTGTCATACGTTTTCTATTTGGTTGGCCCTCAATTCGATCCAACGCTGCCGTGTAAATGCGGCCCAGCCGCCTGCCATGCCGCCCAGCCCGAGCAAGGACATCGCAATTTTTTCCTTGAATCCCCCGTCGGCCCCAAACCAAGCCCAGAAGATCAGCGCGAGGCTGCCCAGCATGAAGGTAAGCAAAATTGCCTTGAAAGCATTGTCCCAGCCCGAACTGTTCACCTTGCGGTTCACCCGTTTCAAGGGCACCAAGTCCTTGATCGCCAAGCACAATTGGCTTACATCGTATTCAAAGCTCTGGTTGTCGATCTGGATCGACTGCCGCTCCCGCAGGCCCCTGATGTTCTCGGGCAGTTCCTCGGTCTTGGGCATGCGAGACCCGTTTGCAAGGATCGGGATCACACGCAGGTTGCGGGCGAGGGCCAGTGCAATCTCCTGCCTCACCCAGTCGTTTTCAAGGTGGAGCCGGTCTCCAGCCCCGTCGATCCACTTGGGGCCGATCACCACGAGCACCACGGCGCAACTGTCGAGCGCATTTTCCAGCACCTGTGAAAACTGCTGCCCAGGCAGGATCGCGTTGATGTCCTTGAAGATGTAGGATTCGTCAAAATGTGCACGCAGCTGATTGTACAGCGCCACCGTGAAATCGGCGGAATCTGAACGACGGTAGCTGATGAATATTCTGCGAGACATGCCCGAGCCAAGTTAAGAAGAAATCGAGTTTAGCAAAATGAACCCATCTTGCCTGATCTTGGAACCCCCTGTAGCGGCGGAGGAGACATTCGCGTTGATATACAATACGTAGAGGATGACATTTTATGGTGATCGGTTGAACTATTTATTTTGATTGCCTTGAAAATCATGGGAAACGGTCTTTGCAGGCGGTAAGCTCCTTAAATGAACCAGTATTCGTTGAGCGCCTGAAGTCCCGCCGCCGAGAGATTGAAACCCGCCGACGAGGCCAGCACGGCATCGGTGCCACAGTAGGGGCAGAGTGCCGTCTCTCCGCCATCGGCATATTCGCTCACAAGATGGGCCGCAAACAGTGTCTGGCAATAGTAGCAAGCCGCCATGAGCCCCGCCTTCAGCGCCTCGCGGTTGTGCATGGTGTGCTCGGCAGCCTCTGCAATCGACGGGCAGTTAGCCAATTCACCGAGTTGGGCGAGCATCTCCAGGTGTCGCTGCTTGCCGTGGTGCCCCAGTTGTGAGCCATCGCGTGATTCGATCGCCTGCCGCAGCAAGCCACGGTCGCTCTCATGCAGGGCTTGGCTCGCGATCAGTTTCTCAGCCGCGATGTCCAGGCAGTCTGCCGGCCCCTCGACGGCTATCGCCATGAGCAAAGCCAGCGCAAACTGACCGTGTTTGCCGGGCGAGAGGGTCTCGCAGAGCCTTGCGATCCAAGCCACGGGGCGTTCAGGCCATTCCAGCGTCAGTTTTTCCCATTCCTCGGGCGTGAATTCCAGCAGTCGCCGCTGCAATTCAGGACGCATCGCCTCGCCAAAGGCCTCGCCGGTGCCTTCCTCCAATCCCAAGTAAACGATTTCCAATGCACGCATAAGCTGTGGTCAGGCCCTGAGCCGTTGCTGTGCCATGGCGTACTCGGTGTGTGTGAGGATGCCGGCGCGCAGCAGCTCCTCGAGGTAGCTGCTCAGGCGTGCCTTGAATTGCTCGCTGGACTCGCCCGCAGGCGTGGCGAGCGCGGTCCCGGGCGTCGCACCCTCCTCCACGCCACGTTGGAAAAACAGCTCAGACTTGCGCGTTTCAAACTCCTCCTCGTTGAGCACGCCGGCCTTCTTGAGTTGCTCGAGTTCCCGCAGCAAGGCATCGGTGGGCTTCTCTTGCGGGGTGAAATGCGTGACGCTCAATGCCATGCCGGGATTGCGCAGCAGCTCGTCGATGCGCTGGTCAAACTCCTGCCGCTTCATCAAGCCACGGTTGTGGGTGGCCTGAAGTTCTTCAAACTTGAGGACAAATGCTTCCTCGCTCATGGGCGGGGCGAGGTCGGGGTTGCGCACCTTCCAGTTGTGGTAGGCCAGCATCGCCTGTGCTTTCAATTCATGTGAAATCATGCTGCAATATAGGTGAATTGAGCAATGCATTCGCATTCGTCTTGCGACCATAGGCGGAGGCAGGGGAGGCACCCTTGTGGAGATGGCAATGCCCTTGGAAGGGATGGCAAACGTTGCCTTGATTGTCCAAGGCTTGTACACAAAAAGAGACGTTCAAAACTTGGGTTGGCACTGTCGCGAGGATTTGTTTTTTGTCTAGTTTGCAGCCTGAATGCATAGACGCCTTGATTGTTGCTTGAATGGTCGATTTTGGTACAGAATTGGCGTTGCCGCATGAAAATCATCGAGACCACTGAATGTGTATGAAACGTATTTACGCTCCTCTCTTTTTACTTCTCCTCTTGTTGCTTGGTTCCATCGGCTCCGCCCAGGTCAAGGAAGACATTCGGCCTGCAGTGCGATTTGGCATCAATGGCGGCGGCGCTTGGCAATGCTCCGATGTGCGCACCACTGGCGGCGGCGGCTTGGGCGCGACCCTGGAAGTGCCGATTGTCGAGAATGACCACAGTTGGCTGGGCATCGGCCTGCGGGCGCGCTACCTCTGGACCGCTACCTATGGCAAGGACCTGAAGCCCACGACGGATTTTAACTTCCCCGCCGGCATCAATTACCTCAACCACCGCACGAGCGCGACCAATTGGGACCTCGAGCTGCTGCTCAAGGCCAATCGGCTCCGCGCCAACACCGGGATCCTGCTCTACGTGTGGGGCGGCGTCGGTG
>JANMIM010000857.1:0-1695 GCA_031375795.1 Bacteroidota bacterium | reverse complement strand
GTTTGCCGGAGGCAAATGGTCGCGCATCACGCCAAGGCGCGCCAGAGGCCTCGGATTCACTACGCGTGCGAGGCCTCGTATTCCCATTAGCGTGCGAGGCCTCCGGCCGATGCACGACCGACCCTTTGCCTCCGGCGAGTGCGCCTATTTCTGTTTGCCGGAGGCAATTCTTGCCTGAATTTTCCTAAATTACACCTCGATTGAGCTAGGCGTATGGGTCCAAGACTGCTATATTATGTTTCCATGTTGTGCATATTGCTGTGCAGCGCATGCGCCATCTCATCCACCACGCACTCTCACACTCCACAGTTCTACCCCAATTCCAAACCCGCGACCCGCTGGTGGTGGTTTGCGACCGAAATCAAAAAGCCCGACATCCAGTACCAGCTCGATTGGGCGAAGAAAAACAACTTTGGTGGCGTGGAGATCGCCTGGGTGTACCCGCTCTACCGCTACCAAGACATGTATGCGCGCAAGTACAACCGCTTTTACCCCAAGGACACGACGGCGCAAAAGTGGCTGAGTCCGGAGTGGTCGGATGTCGTCACGTACACCAAGCGCTACGCCGACTCCATCGGATTGGCTTGCGATTTTACATTTGGAAGCGCTTGGCCGGTGGCGGGCAGCAATATCAGCAAGGAGTACACGACGCAGGTTTATGGCGACACCGCCTTTCGGCAGACACTGACCTTTGCCTGGGAATGGCCCAAGATCCCGCTGGTGATCAACCACTTGGACAGCAATGCCTTCCGGATTTTTGCGGAGCCGATCGGCGCGGCTTTAAAAGAGGCACTCAAGGGTTCCAAATCTGCCCTTTTCACCGACTCTTGGGAGATCAAACTCAATGACAAACTCAAGGTCTGGACGCAAGATTTCGACAAGACTTTTCAGGCGAAGTTTGGCTACGACATCCTTCCCTACATGCAACAGGGGCTCGATTCGTTTCCCGACGTGCGCTATGATTACATGATGCACCTCGGCGACCTTGTGCTGGACAATTTTTTCAAGCCTTATGTGCGCAAGTGTCGTGCGCTCGGTGCGTGGTCGCGCGTGCAATGTCTGGGCGCGCCTACGGATGTGATGACGGCGTATGCGCAAGTCGATATTCCCGAGACGGAATGCATGCTCAACAATCCGAATTATTCCAAGATTGTGAGTTCGGCGGCGGCGCTTGCGGGCAAGCGCTTGGTGAGCTCGGAGACCTTTACCTGCATGTATGGCTTTCCCTCGACCTATTTGCGGCAAGAGCAGACGGCGGATCTCAAGATGGTCGCCGACGCGATGTTTGCGCAGGGCGTAAACCATCATTTTTACCACGGCATGCCCTACAATCCCAAGGGATCGGACACTTGCACCTTTTTTGCGACCACATATTTCGGGCCGGGCGGCAGTTTGGAGCCTGAATTGCCGGCCTTCAATGCCTACGTCGGGCGCGTCTCTGGCCTGCTGGAGCAGGGCCGCACCTACACGGATGTCGCTGTGTATCTGCCGTATGAGGACGGCGTGATGAAGGGTGCCTACCCGCAGGAGCGCCGCCGCGGCTGGGTCTGGGGCGAATATGAAATGCGCTACCTCGTGATGCCGACGGAATTGGAGGGCTACCATCCGCTGTGGATCAACCGCACGTTTTTGGAGGCGGCGCAATATCACAAAGGCAAATTGAGGGTAGGGGATTCCGAGTTTTCCAGCCTGTAC